>NZ_JBLXXR010000040.1:0-769 GCF_048513535.1 Rothia sp. CCM 9416
ATGGATGTTGAGGTTGAGATTGAGCGGGTGAGTGAGTTTTGGCGGTCTCAGGGGTGGACGGATATTCGGCGTGGCCCTGAAGCTACTGGTGAGCGACGTATTTATGTTTATAGTCCTTCGGGGTTAAGGCTGATCTATGAGGTAATGATTTCTGGGGATAGAGCTATGAAATCTTTGCAGATGGATTCTATGTGTGCGCGTGAGTTCGCCAGTGGTAGTCCGGTGTACTTGGGGGATTTTGAGGACCGTTATTTTGCTTCTCCGAGTGCTTCGTCTTCTGAGGGGCAGTGATAGGTATGTCTCTTGAGATTCATTATGATCAGCTTCAGAATTCTATTGATACTTTTCATGCCGTCTGTCTGGCTCTTGAAGATGCTCAGGGTGTAGGGGTGGCTTATGTAGCTGAGGGTAGGGATGCCTTATCTGGTGTTCATGAGGTTGCTTTGGGGGAGCTGGGGAGGCTTTTTGAGGTAGCTGGTGGTGATTTTGCTCGGGTTCGTTCTTCTGCTCAGGTTATTTTTGATGGTTTTAAAGCTGCTGATAGTGCTGGGGGGTGAGAGCTGTGGTGTTGGGTAGAAGGGGGTTAGTGTTTGTCTTGTTGGGGTGTCTTGTGTTGTCTGCCTGTGGTTCGGAGGCGGTGAAGCCGGAGGATTCTGAGTATTACACCAAGGTGTCTTTGCAGGAGACCATTGATGAGTGGATGTTGGCTCGTAATGGGACTATTAAGGCGAGTGGGGATCAACCTTTCTACTATGACGGTGAGGATAGG
>NZ_JBLXXR010000005.1:0-107711 GCF_048513535.1 Rothia sp. CCM 9416
GCAGTACCAGACCGGACAGGGGCAAGCCACCGACCCGGCTACCGACCCCGAGAAACCTGCGGTTGTTGTCTACTTTGGTGACGGTTCCAGCACCGAGGGCGACGTCCACGAATCCATGATTTTTGCGGCCAGCTACAACGCCCCGGTCCTTTTCTTTGTGCAGAACAACCAGTGGGCTATCTCCGTACCCTTTAGCGTCCAATCCCGCGTGCCCATTTCAACCCGGGCCGCCGGCTACGGCTTTGAAGGTATCCGGGTAGACGGTAACGATGTGCTCGCCGTCTATGCCGCAACCCGCTACGCTATGCAAAAAATTAGGGCGGGACAAGGCCCCGTGCTGATTGAGGCTGAAACCTACCGCCTGGGCCCCCACACCACCGCCGATGACCCCACCAAGTACCGCGCCGCCGAGGACGAGGCCGCCTTCGCTCAGCTTGACCCTATGACCCGACTCGAAAAATACCTGCGCTCAGCCGGGTACGCGGACGACACCTTCTTCACTGCGGTCACTGACTTTGCTGACTCCCAGGTCAGGGGTGTACGTGACTTTGTGCTTGCTAGCCAGCCAGCAGACTTTGAAACCTACCTCAGCCGGGCCTACACCGAACCCCACCAGCAGGTAGAGGACGACCTAGCCTTCCACCGCGCCTACACCGAAGGGTTCGAAGAGGAATAAAGACATGACCGAGCAGATAAGAGAAACCCTCACCCTGGCCAAGGCTATTACCCGGGCCCTCCACGACGAGATGACCAGCAACCGCAAGGTGCTAGCCCTGGGCGAAGACATCGGAAAACTGGGCGGCGTCTACCGCGTAACCGAGGGGCTACAAGAGACCTTCGGCCCTGCCCGTGTGATGGACTCACCCCTGGGTGAAGCCGGTATTATCGGCACCTCCATCGGCATGGCCCTGCGCGGCTACCGGCCCGTCCCCGAAATTCAGTTCGACGGCTTTGTCTTTCCCGGTTTTAACCAGATCACCTCCCAGCTCTCCAAGATGCACGGGCGAACCCACGGCCAGTACCAGGTGCCCGTGACCGTGCGTATCCCCTACGGCGGCATGATTGGCTCCATCGAGCATCACTCAGAATCACCCGAAGCCCTGTTCACCCACACCCCGGGCTTGCGCGTCATCACCCCATCTAACCCGCACGATGCCTACTGGATGCTCCGCACAGCAATCGCCCACCCCGACCCAGTCATTTTCTTTGAACCCAAACGCCGCTATTGGATGAAGGGCGAAGTCAATTTTGCTGACGCCAACTTTGACCCCTTTACCGCGCAGGTCGTCAGGGAAGGCTCCGAACTGACCATCGCCACCTACGGGCCACTTGTGCCCGTTGCCCTGGCCGCAGCAGAAGCTGCCGCCGAAGACGGACACGATATTGAGGTGCTGGATCTGCGCTCGCTGTCCCCGCTGGATGTCCCGACCATTGAGGCCTCTGTGCAGAAGACCGGCCGCCTGGTAGTAGCCCACGAGGCACCGACCTTTGGTGGCCTGGGCTCCGATATTTCTGCGGCAATCACCGAACGCTGTTTCTACCACCTTGAAGCACCCGTTATCCGCGTGGGCGGCTACCACATGCCCTACCCAGTCTCTAAGGTAGAAGAAGATTACGTGCCCGGCATCGACCGTATGCTCGAAGCCGTCGACCGTTCTTTGGCCTACTAGCCCCCACGAAAGGCACATACCATGTCACAGATTTTTAACCTTCCTGATGTGGGCGAAGGGCTCACCGAAGCAGAAATCCTGAGCTGGAAAGTAGCTCCCGGTGATCTTGTTAAGCTCAACGACATTATCGTTGAGATTGAAACGGCTAAGTCCGTGGTAGAGCTTCCCTCGCCCTACGATGGCAGGGTGCAGGACCTTCTGGTTGCCGAGGGGCAGAGCGTGGAGGTCGGCACCCCCATTATCGCTATTAGCGCTGAGGGCTCCGCCCAGGCGGTATCCGCTCCTGAGGCTAAGGCTGAGAAGGACCCCGGTGCCGGTGCCGCGCTGGTGGGTTCAGGCCCTAAGGCTGATCCCGTTAAGCGCCGTACACGCAAGAAGAATGCGCCTTCGCCAGCTCCTCTTGCCCCGCCTCCGGCGCCCCTGGCTGCTGCAGCACAGCTTGCTGAACAGCGCAAGCCCCTGCTGACTTCCCTGCCTGCTCGCGCAGGCAAGTTCTTTGAAGAGAGCGGCATGGGGGGAGTCTTGCGCCGTCTGGGCACAGCAGAACACTTGCCCGGGGCTGAACACTCTGAGGTTCCCCGCCGCCAGGCTCTTGCCAAACCTCCGGTGCGTAAGGCTGCCCAGGAAATGGGCATTGACCTGGCACAGGTGACCCCCACCGGCGACAGGGGACAGGTGACTAAGCGTGACCTGCTCAACTTTGCGGCCCACCTGAGCCTGGCAGAAACCGCTGACTTTACCGATAACGCCGACCCCACCAGCTTCTGGATTCCCGCCGGGGCCGGTGGTGACCGCATCGAGCGTATCCGGGTCAAGGGCGTTCGTAAGGCTACGGCCAAGGCTATGGTGGATTCCGCCTTCAAGGCCCCGCACGTTTCTATCTTTGTGGACGTGGATGCTACCCGCACCATGGAGTTCGTCAAGCGCCTCAAGAAGTCACCCCAGTTTGAGGGTGTTAAGGTAACCCCCTTGCTGATTCTTGCTAAGGCCGTTATCTGGGCGGCCTCGCGCACCCCGCAGGTCAACGCCACCTGGACCGACTCAGAGATTCAGATTAAGCACTACATGAACCTGGGCATCGCGGCGGCTACCCCTCGCGGCCTGATGGTACCGAACATCAAGGACGCCCAGAGCATGAACCTGCGTCAGCTGGCTGTAGCGCTGAATGACCTGAGTGCCCGGGCCCGCGAGGGTAAGACCCAGCCTGCTGAGATGCAGGAAGGCACCCTGACTATCACTAATATCGGTTCCCTGGGCATCGACACCGGAACGCCTATTCTGAACCCCGGTGAGGCCGCTATCGTGGCTTTCGGCACGATCAAGCAGAAGCCCTGGGTCGTGGACGGGGAAGTTATCCCGCGCTGGGTCACCACCCTGGGTGGCTCTTTCGACCACCGTGTGCTGGATGGTGACCTTTCGGCTAAGTTCCTGGCCGATGTTGCCTCTATCCTCGAAGAACCAGCCCTCCTCCTCGATATGTAGGGTAGAAATCTGCCAAAGACACTCAAAGGCTCAGCTGGCAGCATGCGCGGGCTGAGCCTGTTTGCAGGCGGGTTGATACCTCTTGCTCCCGAAAGGATTAAAGAGGCGAGGCCCCCACCCGAAACAGGTGAAGGCCTCACAACGCCAAGGTACGAAACCTGGAGCAGAATTCGAATTATCTCCCCCAAGAAATCCGAATCCCCGGACACACCGGTCCGGACAAGTTCAGGCCCCGTAGGTTACCTTATGCCCTTGACTGGCTATTCTACATTTTCTGGATCAGTCCCCCAACGTCACCAGAAAGCTGAGTCCCCCGACTCATCGTTGAACAGCTATCAAGTTACTTAAAATCTTAGTCTGGGTAACCTCAGCTTGTATGTCCTCATATAGGTCTACGCTTGCTCTCAGAAAATTCTTTGAATAAGGCAAAGGTGCCTACAAAAGCCGGGGGGAGTGTCCCCGAGTAGGCTGGGGTTCTTAGAACCTTTCAACCAGGCCAGTCTGAGAAATTTCGATTGCGCTGGGCTCCTCATCCTCTGAGTTACCATCGTGCACCAGCATGACAGCTATCTGGTCGTCAGCAGGGAAAGCACGAACCGTAATAGTCCCGCCCGAGGCCTTATCGAACAGGTCGACCGCGCACTGGGTCAGAATCATCGAGAGCCGGGCAGGTAGAGCGCTTCCTCGCTCGTCGAGAATATCTACCTTGACACCGCGCTGGCGGGCAAGCCAGGCCGCATGAAGAATTTCCTTATTGACGATGTAGCGACCGCGGATAGTGTCACGCAGCTGAGCTTCGGTAAACCGAAACTCGTCCATTTCGTCACGGGTCACGGGTGATTCGTTGTAGGCAATACGGTGAAGCATGTCTTCAGTCAGAGTGCGCACTTCCTGCACACGCTGGGTTGCAATAGCGCTCATATCTGCTTCTTCGGTACGGCCCGCATCGGCAATGATGCGCATACTGCGAGCCTGCCGGGTCTTAGAGACGGCCTGCTCAATCTGCTGAGGCACGATGGTGCAGACTACCATGAGCAGGAAAGGGATATAGAACTCGGTAGAAAGATTGATCCGGCTTAAGAAGTAGTTGCTGTGCCAGCTCAGCACCAGTAATACAAAACTTGCAAAGAAGAGCCAGCCGTAGAAAGTGTGCCTGCGGGAAACAAGACCCATAGCCAGCAGAGTATAGGCCATAAGCGGCCAGGAGAGGCTAGAGAAGGTGACTGAATGGCTCATAGCGCTCAAGGTTATATCCACGCTGTGTAGCCCCAAAATAGTAATAAGGGGAAGCATCGCATCGGGTAGAGCCAGCCGCTGAGTGGGCAAGAAGACCGGGAGCGTGGCAATAGCGTAGAGACTGATGATGGTAGCCCAGTGAGGAGCGCGGGTGGTGGTGTACTGGGAGTACCAGAAGAAGAAGGAGCCCAGAACCAGGAGAGTGACAGCGCTCAGAAGCAGAGTGAGCTGACGGGAACGATAGTACTTAACCAGCATCGGGGTCCTCATGGGGCCACTGGACAATGACAGTTGTTCCCTTTTCAGGGGCAGAAGTGATGGTGACCTTGCCACCTACTTCTTCCATGCTGCGGATCATAGAAACACGCACACCCAGGCGACGGAAATCAATATCTTTCATGGAGAAACCCTGGCCTCTATCCGAGATAGTGCAGAGCACATAGGGGCGTTCCTCATCGGACCGGGTCGAGTTGTAGGGTCTGCGCAGCTCGGTACGAATGGAAATCTGTGTGGTGCGGGTTCCCGAGTGCCGGGCGGAGTTCGAAACAGCTTCGGTGACCGCATGGGTAAAAGCGCGTGCCGCCGTATAGGGCAGCGTAGAGTCGGGGCTCGCTAGGGGGTACTTCTCCATGGAGTCTGAGATAAAGCGTAGGCGCTGGTTCCAGGGCTCAACGCCTTCAGCGATCTGTTCGGTCAGAGCCTGGAAGGTAATGGGGCGCTGGGGCTGAGACTTGAGGCTTTCCTCTTCAAGAACATCAATAGCTCGGCGTGCCAGCAGGCGGGTGCGCTGGGGGAGTTCCCCGGGGTTGCGGCTGGCATCGAGCAAGGCGGCCATCACATTATCGTGCACCAGCTTGTCAAAGTTCTGTAGCTCTTGGGAATAGTCGCGTGAACGGTTGAGTAGAAGCTGGGCTGAGAGCGTCTCGTAGTAGGTCCTATCAGACTCCCTAACGGCTTTGAGCGCAAACCGCGCAAGACCTGCTAGCAGAACGCAGGTAAAACACAAATAGCAAGCTCGGATCATCAGCTCGGTGGGATTCAAGGGGACTCCGGTCAGAAGATGGGAAGCCACCGAGCTGATAATCAGTAGTGCGGGTAAAGCAATGCTGTGGGTAATACCGTCCCGTGATTCTTCCTCAAAGACCGGAACCAGCATGGCGTAGATACCAAAAAGCCAGGACCAGGGGATAGCCGAATGCTGGGCACCGATACTCAAAGGCCACACTATATAGGTGCCGTAGGCAATGACAAGCATGAAATTAACTGTCCTGGCCGAAACCTCTTTACGCACACCGTTGAACATGAGCAAAGAGGCATGGGTGACTATCACAGGGATAATGGCCAGGTACCAGAGAGAGTCCCCGCCCCGGTTCTCGGAAATATTGGCCAAAGATTGCAGGAGCAGGCCGACCGCGATGAGGGAGTAGACAATTTCTAGGGTGCAATAGAGACCAAAGGAGCTCGGCCCCATCAGTGGCTGTTGGCCGCTAGTGAGGTTGAGCGACTTCAGCGAGAAAGCGCGGAGTCGATTGACTCTTGAGGGTTGGAGAGCCTGGGCCAGGTCCTTAGAGGCGCCTCCGGTAACAGTAGACAGGTGCACAATCCTTAGGGGTACAGGGGTGAGCGAATTACAGGTGACGGTCTGCGGTGGAGGTGTCTTCCATGGTATCTACCAGGCCATCCTCAATAGCGCGGATACGCAGGTCAATCTTGGTGGGGGCCGGGCGACCAACACGAGCGTACTTTTCGCGGATACGGTCAATATTTGTTTTAACCGCAGACTGCTTAATGCCCATACGGCGGGCTACCTGAACCTGTGCAAAGCCGGAGGCATAAAGACGCAGGGTTTCCTGCTCTCGGGGGGAGAGATTAGCGCGAGAGAACTCCTGGTCACCGTCAATAGCGGCGGCAAGTTCCTTGGTAACAACGGCTTTACCGTCTGCGATATTCTTGGCCTCGGCCAGGGCATGTTCAAGAGGCTCAGACTTGCGAACCAGGCCCAGCGCGCCAGCTTTCAGGGCTTCGCGAATCAGGCCGGGGTTTTCTCCGATGCTGAAGATAAGAACCTTAATGCCTGCCCGTTGCAGGATATCAACATTCTCTGACGGGCGAGACTTATCCTGAAGTGAGAGGTCCAGAAGCACAACATCGCAGTCACGCTTCAGCTTTCCCAAATCAGCATGAGAAGGGTCATTGAGGTTGCGCCCCAAGGCTACCAGCAGGTCAGCTGCGGTGGGAGCAGCCGCTACCAGCTCAATTTCGCTAGCGCCGGCAGCGACTGCCCGCATACCTTCGCGGACTACCTCATGGTCATCGACAATGCCTACACGTACTACGCTCATAATTCTTACTTACCTTGTATGCTGTGCAACCCTCACCTGAGACGGTGGCTGCTCGGTGGTTGCATGGGTGCGATGAGCAGACTGTTTACATTACGAACATATTTTACAGCTAAAGCCCGGTTTAAGCCCTCTTAACCCCTGGCTTTTAAGGTGACTTAGAGCCTTCCTAAGTTGATGCTATTTTAGGAATTTATACTTGTCAGGGCTCGACGATACCTCATTCCCAGAGCCGCGCCCAGCATTGAGCCGATAGCGGCGAGTAGCCCTGCGGCTAGCGCTGTTAGAGCCCCAAGGGCCAGATCGGGGGCCAGAAGCCGCTGAAAGGCAAAGCTGGGCGTAAGAGGTGACGGGAGCCAAGCGGAAGCCCATGTCACCAGGGTTGCAAGGAGAGTCGCAAGGAAGCTGACAGCAAGAACCCCCAGGGCCTGCCTGATAGGTGCTACCGCAGCCATGCGGGTGGCAACATATCCTGCCCAGCCGAAGCTCAACAGCCATATAAGAGCACTTGCAACTACCCAAGGAATAGCCTGGCCCTGACTGGAAGCAACAGAAACGGCCAGAGCGCCTCCCGTCAGACTGCTATAGGTCGAGATACCAACAGCAGTGAAGACGGTTCTTACCAAGGCAAATAGCCCGGTGCTCAGAGCATAAGCCACGAGGCTACCGCTCATAGCCGGTAGGAACTGAATCCTGCGGTAGACAGCTACACGAGCAGACGGTAGGGGAGCAACCTCATGGTCCCAACCGGCCTCTGTTTGCTGATGGGGTAGGGGGAGTTGAGCGGTAGCAGGGTGCGCCTGTTGCCGGCCCACAGGGTAAGGAGCCTGCCCCGACCGGGTCGCTGAAAGGATCTCCTGCTGGTAGGTACTAGTTTCAAGCGGCCTGGTATCTTCTTCAAGCCGGTCGGTGTAGTGGTGCTGCGAGGGAGAGAGCAAGCGTGTTGATTCTGAGTCCTCAAAAACCGCGTCCCAATCCTCAAAATCTTCCTGGCCGCTCTGCCGATGATCTGTACTGCTCATTGCCTGTAAACCTATCAAAAAAAAAGGGGGTACTTAGACCAGACTCAGAACCTCGACGCGCTCCTGATCCGGGCGGTAACCCATACCTGCTGTCATCTGCTCAAAGACACTCTTACGGTCCCTGCGGGCTCCCACCTAGTTGCCACCCAAAAGGTACATCAACCCGATAATGACCAGGCCAAGAGCAATAGCTCCAAGCCCCACAAGTATCATGCGTTTGTTAATTTCTTTCATCAACTCCCGAAATTCTTCGGTCGTGATGTCTTTGTTTCCACGTTGCGCCATACCCCTTAGTATGTCAGCTCAAGCACCCCTGTGGCACAATCTTGTGTATGCATGTAGCCGAAAATAACGATACGACCGACACCTTCCCCCTGGCTCACCGCCCCTGGCAGAAGAACTACCGGCCCGAAACACACCGCGATGTGAAGCTGCCTGAAACCTCACTGAGCCACCTCATGGCAGAGGCTGTTCGCACCTCCCCCCAGAAAATTGCCCTCGAATTTTTCGGCTCCACCACCACCTATGCCCAGCTCGGTGACCAGATCCTCCGGGTAGCTGAAGGGCTCCGCAAAGCGGGTATCCAGCACGGGGACCGCGTAGCCATCGCCCTCCCCAACTGCCCCCAGCACATCGTTGCCTTCTACGCCATTCTCCGATTAGGCGCTATCGTCGTTGAGCACAACCCCCTCTACACCGAGGCAGAACTCCGCCACATGTTTGAAGACCACGGAGCAAAAGCCGCCATCGTCTGGGACAAAATCGCAGATAAAATAAGCTCCCTCCCCGCAGACATCCGCCCCCGTACCATCTACGCCGTCAACATGATCGAAGAGATGCCACTTGCCATGCGAGCAGCACTCAAACTCCCCATAGGCAAGATGAAAACCTCACGCGAAAAGCTCGAAGGAACCGCACGCGGCGCCACACCCTGGCGCCAGCTCATGAAGAACCAACCCCTAGCTGCCGACCACCACCGCCCCACCGCCCAAGACCTCGCCCTCCTCCAATACACCTCCGGGACAACAGGGCTCCCCAAGGGCGTCATGCTCACCCACCGCAACCTCGAATCAAACGGCAGAATGGGCGAAGAATGGATTCAACCCGGAAGTAACGAAGTCATCTACGCCGTGCTCCCGCTCTTCCACGCCTACGGCATGACACTGGGGCAGACCATCTCCGCTGTCTGCAAAGCACGACTGGTACTCTTCCCCACCGTGGACATGGACCTCATCTTCCGAGCCATGAAAAAAACCCCACCAACCATCCTGCCTGCCGTCCCACCTATCTACCGCCGCATGCTCGACGAAGCAAAACAGCGCAAAGTCTCGCTCCAGGGAATCCGCTGGTCAGTCTCAGGTGCCATGCACCTACCCACCGAACTGGTCACCGAATGGGAAGAAGCAACCGGAGGCATGCTTGTGGAAGGCTACGGGCTCTCAGAATGTTCACCCCTGGTGTCCTGCAACCCCCTCAACTCCACCCGCCGCGCGGGCTCCATTGGTATCCCCTTCCCCTCCACCGACATCCGCGTTGTTGACCCCGAAACCCTCCAAGACCTCGAACAAGGGCAGGAAGGTGAACTATTGGTGCGCGGACCCCAGGTGATGAAAGGCTACTGGAAACGCGCAGAAGATACCCGCAATACCTTGCTGGAGGGAGGTTGGCTACGAACGGGTGATATTGTCCGTCTCGATAAAGACTCCTTCATAGAAATCGTCGACCGGATTAAAGAAGTCATCATCACTGGTGGCTTCAACGTCTCCCCCTCCGAAATTGAAAACGTCCTTAAACAACACGACTCCGTAGCAGACTGCGCTGTCGTGGGTATGCCCGATGCTAGCGGAGGCGAAACTGTCACCGCCGCTATCGTCCCGGCCCAAGGATATGCGCTAGACCCCGCAGAACTTAAAGAGCACTGCTACACGCGACTGACCCGTTACAAGGTTCCTAAAAACTACTACGAGGTTGATGAACTGCCCCGCTCCATGCTGGGCAAGGCCCTGCGCCGCAAGGTGAGGGAAGAGCTAGCTCAGCGTTAAGCAGGGTTTGCGGTAGCTGTCCCCCTAGGCGGTGTGTCCCTCTGCGTCCTTAGGCGGTGTGTCCCTCTGTGTCCTTAGGCGGTGTGGTCGTCTGCACCCTGAAACGCCAGCCCCGAGCCAGCAGACGACCACACCACCTACAGGGCAGGGGCAAGGAGAGACAGCCCCCAACACCAACCCCAAGCCAGCAGACAACCACACCACCTACAGGGCAGGGGCAAGGAGAGACAGCCCCCAACACCAACCCCAAGCCAGCAACTTCGCGGTGAGCCAGCTTTATCTACCCTGATGAGTAAAACCCTATCTACTTTTCTGACCTGAACCTCGGGGAATAATAATTATTAAAAATATTCCTTGCGAATTTTCAAATTTGCCTCACGGGGTGTCATAAACGCGCCCTCTGCCGCTTCTAGATATATTTTTCGTAAGATATTAATATGGAAATAATTATCTGTGATTCAAAGGATCAAGCCGGTGCCTACGCGGCGTCTTTAATCGCTATGGTGACGGAACGCAATAACCGCCAGGGCCGCCCAACGGTCTGGGGAGTTGCCACGGGATCATCCCCAGAGGCTACCTACCGCTATCTCGCAGAACGCGTAGAAGCAGGCCTAGACGTTAGCTCTGTCAGCGCTTTTGCCCTCGATGAGTACGTTGGCCTAGACCCCTCTCACCCCGAGTCCTACCGAAGCGTCGTCAACCAGCAAATTGTTGGGCGAATCGGGCTCGACTCCCAGAAGGTGCATGTCCTCGATGGCATGGCTCGGGATATCAATGCTGAATGCGCTCGGTACGAAGAGAAAATCAAGACCGCAGGTGGAGTTGACGTGCAGATACTTGGTATAGGCGCCAATGGGCATATAGCTTTCAATGAGCCCGGTTCCTCGCTCGTATCACGCACCCGCATCAAGACTCTAGCACCTAAGACTGTGGCTGATAACGCCCGCTTCTTCGACGGCGATGCAAGCCAGGTGCCAGTACACTGCCTAACCCAGGGGATTGGCACCATCATGGAAGCCCGCAAGATTGTCCTGGTCGCAGACGGAGCCAACAAGGCAAGCGCAATCGCGGGCATGGCAGAAGGCCCCATCACCACCTTCTGCCCGGGGTCAATACTCCAGATGCACCCAGATGTCACCGTCGTGGTCGATGAGGCCGCAGCCAGCCAATTAAAAAATGCAGAATATTATCGTTTTGCGCAAGAAAATATCCCCGACTTCCAAAAGCCAGCTATATTTCTTGGATAAATAAAAATAGGTGGGGTTACTCGAAAGTAGCCCCACCTATTTTTATGCTTGGAGGGCGTCCTTAAACCATCCGGTAATAGAAATAGGGTGCGTAATAGCTGTGCCTACCACAACAGCGTGGGCACCAGCCTCCAGAGCCTGCCGAGCCTGAGCCGGGCTATGGATCCGGCCCTCGGCAATAAGCGGTAGCCCAAGATCCTGTGCGGCAATAGCTTCCAGGAGCTCAAGGTCGGGGCCAGCGGTCTTGGGGCGGGCATCGGTGTAGCCTGCCAGGGTGGTCCCGATAAAATCAGCTCCGGCTTCCGCCGCCGCAACAGCTGCTTCGAGAGAATCACAGTCTGCCATGACCAGTGATGGGCTCGACCCGTGTACCCCGTCAATTACCTCTTTGAGGCTGAGCCCGTCGGGCCGGTCACGCCTAGTGCCATCAAGCGCGACCACATGGGCACCCGCCTGGGCTACTGCCAGGGCATGGTGCAAGGTGGGGGTAATGAAAATACCCTCATGCCCGTCTTTCCACAGGCCAATGACCGGGACCTCAACGCTGGTGCGGGTGAACTGAATATCAGCCAACCCCTGTACACGGACAGCGGCCGCGCCTCCCATCACCGCAGAAGCCGCTACCTGCCCGGTTGTTCGGGGGTCGCGCATAGGCTCACCGGGGTAAGCCTGGCAGGAGACAATGAGCTGGCCTGCAAGCGAATCAATCAGTTCTTGAGCTGTAAACACGGTGAATCCTAACCTCCTGATGAGTCTCTGACAATGAAATCCGGGATCAGGCTTGCCGCCCCCAGAAGCGGGGCATCTGAACCTAGTGAAGCTGAGATAATGCGGGTTTCGGTAGCCTGTCCAAGTGCTGCCTGCTGGTAGGCCTGCACCATGCCCTGCCACCAGAGATCGCCCAGGTTAGTCACACCCCCGGAGACAAGAATCAGGTGGGGGTCCAGGATAGTTGCCAGGTCACCGAGTGCGATGCCCGCTGCCCGCGCACCTAGCGCAATAGCTTCTTGGGCATGAGTATCTCCGGTAGTAGCAAGTTCTTTTACCTCAACCAGGCTCTCAACCTCAGTAGGTCCGCCCAGCCTGCGATAGCTATTGACGATGCCGGTGCCTGAGGCGACAGCCTCCACATGCCCCACTCCTCCGCAGGTGCAGGCAATATCTAGAGCACAGGGGGATGAGAAGTGCCCCACATGTCCCGCAAGGGAATGCGCTCCGTGAAGTTGTTGGCCCCCCACAATATAGGAGCCACCCACACCTGTGCCAAAAGCTACCATGAGACTGCTTTCAGCATCGGCGGAAGCACCGAGCCAGGCCTCACCCAGGGCATGAGCGTGGACATCGTTCACCGCGTAGGCAGGCAGACCCGTCACATCACTGAGAATAGAAGCTAGGGGAGTGCCGCTCCAGCCCTTAATCAGGTTGGCAGCCGTGATGACCTGCCCCTCGGAGCCAATGACGCCAGCAGATCCAATACCCACCCCAAGGGGCTCATAGCCTAGCTCACGGGCAGTAGCACCCAGCTTTTTGAGCGCCTCGGCCGTGTGCCGGGCCAGCTCAGTACCACCAGCCTGAGCCAAAGTGGGTATCTGGTCACGGTGGAGAACCTGGCCTGTGCAACTGACAATGCCAAGCGCGGTTTTGGTGCCTCCTAGGTCAGCGACCAGGGCGACGTGTTGGGGGTTACTCATCCTTGTCCCTTCAGTGGGTGTGCTAAACCCGGCCTAGAGGAGCCCCGTTGAGGCAAGGATAGCGCGAATCCGCTCTGCCTCTTCGGACCCTAGTGTCTCCATGGGCTGAGACATTGTGTTTGATTCAATGACTCCCATGATCTGTAGTGCGGTCTTGAAAGCACCCAGGCCAGCCGCTCCGCCTGAGACGCTGGGGGTCTGAACGAAAACAATGTCAAAGAGCTTGGCTAGGCGGTCCTGCTCCTTGCGGGCGCTCTCCCAATCCCCGGCCTGAGCCGCATCAAAGAGACGACGGTAGCCTGCAGGGTCAACATTGCCTAGGCCCGGTACGAGGCCTGCCGCACCTGAGAGCAGAGCACCGTCGCAGACCACCTCATGACCTGTAAAGGCGGCGAAGCCCTCAATATCAGCGGTTGCAAGCGCGAGCTGGCGGAAAGCAACGTCATCACCGGATGAGTCTTTAACACCGGCAATTACGCCGTCCTTGGCCAGCTGAACCAGCAAGCCCAGGGGGAGCTTCTGCTTGGTGCGTACCGGAACGTCGTAGGCGAAGACCGGTACATCTACAGCATCAGCGATAGCGCGGAAGTGTCGGTCTTCTTCAAAGGTATTATCTACAGCGTAGAACTGGCTGGTGACCACAATCGCGTCGCCACCAATAGCAAGCAGGCGCTGGGCTTCGTCAATAACACGGGCTGTGGTCATGTCGTTAACTCCGACAATGAGAGGGACTCGCCCTGCAATGGTCTCTACACAGGTGCGGAGCACTTTTTCTCGCTCAGCATTGGTTAGGTAAAGCACCTCAGAGGATGAACCCAGGGCAAAAATACCGTGTGAACCGCCTTCGATCAGGTGGTTAATCAGTCGCTCCAGGGAGCCCAAATCGAGGGTGCCGTCGGCGGAACGGGGAGTTAGAAGTGGCGGGATAAGGCCGGAAAAAAGCGGGGAGCTCATGTGATTCTTCTCCTGGAATATTAAATTATTGAGTTGAAAGCCGCTGTCTCTTTTAGACGTGGAGCAGAGTGGGTGCAGCCCCTAAGAGGGTGCGGGTGTAATCCTGGCTGGGGGTATCAAAGACCTGTTCGGCGGTCCCCTCTTCGACGATGTTGCCCTTGTTCATGACGCAGATACGGTCTGAGACGTAGCGAACGGTCTGGATATCGTGGGAGATGAAGACCATACCCAAGAAGAGCTCTTCTTTAAGGTCTGAGAGCAGGTTGAGCACCTGGGCACGCACCGACACATCCAGCGCACTGGTGGGCTCATCGGCCACAATAATCTTGGGTTCCAGAGCCAGGGCGCGGGCAATTGCTACGCGCTGACGCTGACCACCAGAAATCTGGGAGGGCAGAGCATCGGCGGCGGAAACGGGTAGACCCACCAGCGCCAGGAGCTCACGCACTCGGCGGTCACGGCCTGACTTATCGCCAATGCCGTGCACATCAAGGGGATCCTTGAGGATGTCCTGGATGGTCATACGGGGGTTGAGCGCAGTGGCCGGGTCCTGGAAGACGATCGAGACATCGGAACCGAACTCTTTACGCAGGGCAGCATTGCGCTTGAGCACGCTCTTACCCTTGAAGAGGACGTCACCGCCGGTGGGCTTTTGCAGGCCCACAATCACAGAGGCCAGGGTGGATTTACCACACCCAGACTCACCGACCAGGCCGATGGTTTCACCGCGGCGAACCGTGAGGTTTACCCCGTCAACAGCCTTGACGATAGTGGGCTTGAGAATACCGCCACTACGGGCTCGGTAGTGAACCTGGACGTCCTTGAGCTCAATGATGGGCTCATTGACACGGCTCACTGCAGCCCGGCCGGTGGTATTGAGCAGGCTCTTGTCTGCGGGGGTTACAGCTGGGTTGCTCATGCTGTCTCCTGTGCGGTGGTGAGGTGGGATGCCCAGAGGTGGTCGCTGTCGCCTTCAACAGGCGTGAAGACCAGCTTCTGCTCGGGGTCGGCATCGGGTCGAAGTGAACGGGGTGCAAAGCGGTCCCCTGCTGAGAAATCTGAGGGTGAGGGCACGGTACCGGGAATCTGGTAGAGCCGTTCTGCCCCGGACTCGATAGAAAGCACTGCTCCCAGAAGGCCGCGAGTGTATTCATGCTGGGGGTTGGTCAAGAGCTGGCTGGTTGCGCCGGCTTCTACAATCTGGCCCGCGTACATAACCGAGATACGATGGGCTACCTGGGCTACCAAGGCCAGGTCGTGGGACACGAAGATCATGGCGAAGCCCAGCTGCTCACGCAGCTCATTGAGCAGGTCGATTACTTCTGCCTGCACGGTTACATCGAGTGCGGTGGTGGGCTCATCGGCAATAACCAGCTTGGGGGAGCGGGAGAGTGCCATGGCGATGAGAACACGCTGACGCTGACCACCAGATAGCTCATGCGGGTAGGAGGCTAGAGTACGCTCCGGGTCAAGTTTGACCAGGCGGAGGAGTTCTTCGGGGCTCTTGCGGCCGCCACGGCGGGTGAGCTGCTCCATCTGGTCCTTGATCAGCATGGAGGGGTTCAGAGAGCTCAGGGCGTCCTGGTAGACCATGGAAATCACGGCACCGCGGAGCTTCTGGAACTCGGCTTCGCTGGCACCGACCAGTTCCTGACCTTCAAAGAGGACGGAGCCGGTGATCTTGGCCTTACGGTCAAGTAAGCCGATGATAGCCAGTGAGGTGATGGACTTACCGGAACCTGATTCACCGACCAAGCCCATAGTTTGGCCTTCGGTGACGGTGAAGGAAACGCGGTCAACCACGGGGGTGTCGCCAAACCGCTCAGGGAAATAGATAGAAAGGTCTTTGACCTCAAGTATGACTCGAGCTGAAGGATCTGCCATGAGGCGGTCTTCTCTGCGGCTTTCAGTCATTTTGAGTTTTTGCAGAACAGTTTCAAGCTCAGCGCTAGCCTTGCGGTCACGTACGGTTAGGGCCGCAGATGCCGCTAGAGCCTGGGCGGTTGGCTGTTCATTATTTTCTTCGATCTTGACCTTACGGCGGAGTTTGGGGTTCACCATGGCATCGGTCATGCCCTCAGAGAGCACGTTAAGTGCCAGCACGGTGAGCAAGATAACGCCACCTGCGAAGGTGGTGGCCCACCAGCCGCCTGCTAGTACGATAGCGCGACCGTCTGCGATGACGTTACCCCAGGAAGGCTCTGGGGGGCGTACACCGGCGGAGAGGAAGGACAGCGAGGCCTCCAAGATAATAGCGTCGGCCACCATAACGGTTGCAAAAACCAGCACCGGGGCGATGGTGTTGCGTACCACGTGCTTGAGCAGGATGTAGAAGCGGGGGGCACCCATAACGCGCTCTGCACGGACGTAGTCCTCGTCCCAGGCTGCCAGCACCTGGGCGCGGACAACGCGGGCTAGCTGCGGGGTGTAGACCACCGCAATAGCGAAGATAATAGTCCCAACAGAGTTGCCCAGGGAGGCCAGCAAGACAGCGGCCAGAGCGATACCGGGGAAGGCCATGAGCACATCCATGATGCGCATGATGACTTCTGCAACAAATTTAGAGCTGGTTGCTGCAAGTGAGCCCAGGATTCCACCCATAATCAGTGCCAGGGCAACAGCGCCGAGGCCTACCTGCAGGGAAGCGCGGGCACCGTACATGAGGCGGGAGAGAATATCGCGGCCCTGACGGTCGGTACCAAAGAGGTACTCAGAGTTGGGTGCACCAATCGGTGCGCCGGTGGAGGCTAGCGGATCGTGAGGAGCTAGCCAGGGTGCCAAGAGCGCAACCAGGGCAATAAGGGCGATGAATGTGAGAGCTAGCTTTGAGCTAGCGGGGAGCGCCTTGAATCGGATGCCCGGTGCTGAGAGGCGTTCTGCGAGTCCGCTACGCATGATTAGACGCTCCTGATTCGTGGGTTGATGAGCAGGTAGAGCAGGTCAACGACAATGTTGACCAGAACAAAGGTGATGGCGATGGTTAGTACAACGCCCTGGACAAGGTTGATGTCGTTACCGGTGATACCGATAAAGATGAGGTTGCCCATGCCATTGAGGGAGAAGATCATCTCGATGACGACCGCGCCGCCCAGGAGGTAGCCAATGCGCAGGCCCAGCACGGTGACCGGGGTGATGAGGGCGTTACGGAGTACGTTCTTGGTAATAACTTCCTTGCGGGGGACACCGTTACCGATAGCGGTGCGCACGTAGTCCTTGTCGAGTTCTTCCACCATGGAGGTACGAACGGTTCGGGTCAGCGATGCGCTGACGGGCACAGCAAGAGCCACTGCCGGAAGGAACATGTGCAAAAGCCAGGTGCCAAATCCGCTACCTGCCGGTGCGGAACCACCTGTGGGGAACCAGCCCAGGCCCAGAGCAAAGTACTGAATCATGAGGATACCCAGCCAGAAGGAAGGAGTGGCGATGGAGGCCATGGACAGCACACGGATCAGCTGATCGGGCCAGCGATCGCGGTAAAGGGCGGCAACAACGCCAAGGACTAAGGAAGCCACAGCAGCGATGACAACCCCCAGGAAGGTCAACTGCAAGGTTGTGGGGAAAGCGACCTTAATCTGGTCAATAACAGGCTGAGCGGGTGGGGTAGTCATACCCAAATCAAAGTGAGCTAGCCGTGCCAGGAAGGCAAAGTACTGGACATAGAGCGGGTCATTGAGACCGTGCGAGTCTCGGTAGGCTTCTTTAGCTTCTTCCGATGCGCCTTCGCCCAGGGCAATAGTGGCGGGGTCACCAGGAGTGAACTGGAGAATGATGAAGACAAGAAGGGTAACGCCCAAAATCATGATGGGCAGGGCTACCAGGCGTCTGCCGAGGAGCCTAAGAAAGTTTGACACGGAGAGTCACTCCCTGCAAGAGAAAGAACGAGGTGGGTGTGGCTAGCGCACGGTGAGGCGCCAGGGCTGGCTGAGCCTGCCCGCTACCGGCCTAGGGGCCGGGCGGGCAGGCAACCAGGTGCTCAATGAGCGATTACTGTGAGCGGTTCAAATCATGTGTGGAGGGGGAGCCCGCTCACGGATCCCAGGCTAAGCCTGGGTGGTGCCGACATTCAGGAATGACAGGCCGGTCGTGGGGAGCGGCTTGAAGTCAACCAGGCTGTCGGTAGCCCACGCGGTGGGCAGCTTGCGGTGGAAGAGGGGGTAGAGGGGTACATTCTCTGCCACGATGTCCAGGCAGGCCTTCCAGTCGGGCTTCTCTGATGTGACCGCGGCAGACATTGCGCTCTGCAGGGCGGCGTATTCAGGGGTGGAGGACCAGCGGAAGCGCTTCTCAGGCCAGGTAGCACCGCGGTACCACCAGGACAGAAGTAGGTCGGGGTCATTGCCGAAGACTGAGGGATCGCCGGGGGCCAGGACCACATCGAAGTCGCCGCTATCGACAAAGTCGGAGTAGAGGGAGGAAGACTGTGAGTCTTCTAGGGCAACCTCAATACCGGCATCTTTGAGGGATTCCTGAACCAGCTGGGCGCACTGCTTGACCCAGTCGTGGTCGGTGGTGCGCAGGGTGATGGAGAGCTTATCCACACCTGCATCCTTAAGGAGCTGCTGGGCCTTGGCCTTGTCATAGGTGTAGACGGTGGAAGCCTCAACATAGTCGGGGTGCTCCTTCTGCAGGAAGGAGGTGGCTGCGGTGGCGTTGCCTAGCAGACCGGTGGAGATGACCTTGTCCATGTCGATTGCGTAGAAGAGTGCCTGGCGGACTTCCTTCTTGTCGAAGGGAGCCTTCTGGCAGTTGAACATCATGAAGAGCAGACCGAAGGACTGAACTGACTCCACGGTAACGCCGTTGGTCTTTTCCAGGACCGGGATATTGTCGTAGGGCACTGACTCGATAGCCTGAACTCGCTGTGAGCTCATGGCGGTGACGCGGGCTGAAGATTCAGAAAGAATGAGCCACTTCATGGTCTTAGCCAGGGCAGGACGGGGGCCGTTGTAGTCGTCGTAGCGTTCAAAGGCAATGTGGTCACCCTTGGTAGCTGAGACAAACTTGTAGGGGCCTGAGCCAATGGGCTTAGCACCGAATGCTTCAAGGTCGGCACTAGCGCTGGCCGGCATGATGTTAACCAGGGAGATACGGTCAGCAAAGAGGGGGAAAGCCTGGTTGAGCTTGAACTCTACGGTGCTGTCATCGACTGCGGTTACCCCGTCGATGAAGTAGAGGAACTGGCTAAAGAGAGATTCCTCGGAGGTGTAGAGCTTAAAGGTTTCAACGACATCCTTGGCAGTAACTGCTGCACCGTCGTGGAAGGTAGCACCCTCTCGGAGGCTGACGCGATAGGTGGTTTCGTCAACAACTTCGGGGTCACCGGTTGCTAGTGCGTTGTAGCGTTCACGGGTTGCCGGGTCCAGACCGTAGAGGCCTTCGAAGATGTGCAGGTTGGCTGCGAAGGGAGCCGCACCCGATGCCTGAGAGGGATCGAAGGTGGTGGACACATCGTAGGCAATTGCTGCGGTGATGGAGCCGTCTTTGTTTTCTTTGCCAGCGGCTGAGCCGGATGATTGGCTAGATGAGCCACCGCATGCGGCAATGGATGCGGCGAAAGCTGTTGCTGCGCTGATTCCACCGGCGATTTTGAAAAAGCTACGGCGGGAGGTATCAAATTCTTTTACCTGGGTGAGCTGTGACATCTATGTCGCACTCCTTCGGGCTGCGCTCCTGGTAGGGAGGGGGTGATAAAAATAAGGTAGAGGTAGGATGTCCTACCTATATCTTGTATGGTAGTGATGGGTATCCAAATCGGTCAAGCTGGGCAGGAAAAGTCATCAAAATATGACGCCACCCTCTTACCTTGCGGATGGAAACTGTCCCTGGGTGGCAAGGGCTCCTACAGTAGTAGAAGGATCCGGTGGAAGTAGTGTGGAAGTAGTCCTGCCGGATAGTGTTTTGGGTGCCCTCAATATCAACACACTGAAAAGAGCACGTTATGAACAGCCACGACTCTCTTCCTCCCGCCCCATACGTCCCTGACCTTGGTTTTCTCCACCCTGAGGGGGTGCACCGCAGCGCCGCGCAGAAACGCCAACAGCAGCTCCAGAATGAGATAATTTCGCTAATTTTTAAGCGGCAGTTAGGCCAGGGGGACCCCCTGCCCAGCGAACAGGAACTGATCGATGAACTAGGTGTGGGGCGAAACTCCATTCGTGAAGCTCTTAAGGTTCTAGAAGCGCTGGGGATTGTGGAGGTTCGCCACGGCTTTGGAACCTTTGTCGGTGGTCAGGTCCTTATTTCTATGGCGCGAGGCCTGAGCTTTCGAGGCTGTTTAGCGCTCTACCACGGTGGCCAAGAGGCTCTGGAACTGGTGGAGGTCCGGGAGGCTCTTGAAGTTGGATTGTTACGCGCCGTTATTCCGGTGATGACCGAAGAACAGCTCCAACGTGTCAAACAGTCCTATGACGCAATGGAAGAAAGCGTCCACAACGGGGTCTGGCTGGCAGAATCAGATCAGTCTTTCCATGCTGCTATCTTTGCGCCCTTGGGTAACGAATTGCTGTCCAAACTACTGGATATCTTCTGGCAGGTTTACAACAACATTGCCGGCCTACTCGATACCGTTGCCCCACTGGATGAAGCACAGACCTGCACCCTGCTGGAAGCCCACCTGCGGCTCTATGAAGCTATTAGGGACCGAGACGCCGATGCGGCAACCGAACTGATGAGAGAGCACTTTGTGGGTATCCGCGAGAGACTGACCTCTTGGCAGGCCAACTGGTTGGCAGAAGGCTAACTCCTATATACCTTTTATGACGCACTGTTACGGTGTAACTTTTTGTTGCTTACAGATAGGTGAAATATGACCCAATTTTGGGCTGATTTCTAGCCTGACCATTGTGGAGTGTTCTAATAGAAGAGTCGCTGAAACCAGCGTCCGAAACCACATCAGCCAACAGCCCCCGGTAAACCGCTGAATCGTGGCCGCACCCATCAATTTTCCCAACAGAAAGATTCATAGCCGTGAAGAAATTTGTTGCCACTTTGGCTCTCGTACCCCTCGCATTTGGTCTTGCAGCCTGCGGCTCATCATCAGACTCAGCGTCTCCTGCCTCCGCTTCATCAGCCGATGATGTTATCAAGATCGGTGTTGTCGGCGCATCTGACTCCAACGCCAAGCTGGTCGAAGTGGCCAAGGCTGAGGGCATCAATATCGAGATTATTGAGTTCTCCGATTACACTCAGCCCAACCCCGCGCTCAGTACCGGTGAAATTGACCTCAACTGGTTCCAGCACATCGCTTACCTCTCCAACTACAACGTTGAGGCCAACGACAACCTGCAGATTGTTGGCCCCACCGTGATCTACCCCATGGCTCTCTTCTCTGAGAAGCACGATTCCATTTCTGCACTGCCCCAGGGCGCTGAAATCGCTATCCCCAACGACACCGTTAATGAAGCTCGCGCTCTTCTTCTGCTTGAGGCTAACGGTCTTGTGTCCTTCACCAAAGACACCGATTCACCCACCGTGGACGATGTAGACACCGCTGACTCTAAGGTTAAAGTCACCCCCGTTGATGCAGCTCAGACCGTTCTTGCTCTCAAATCAGTGGATGGTTCGGTCATCAACAATGACTTCCTGAAAGATGCTGGGCTTAACCCCAAGGACGCTCTGGCTCAGGACGACCCCGCTAACGACAGCGCTCGCCCCTACGTCAACCTCTTCGTCTCCCGCGCAGATGACGCTGATAACGAAACCTACAAGAAGATCGTAGAACTCTTCCACAGCGATGAGGTTCTGGCAGCTGTCCAGGAAGAGACTGAGGGAACCGCAGTTGAGGTTAACACCGATTTGGCAGACCTGCGTTCAACCCTTGCCGACCTGGAAGCTAAGAAGCGTAAGCAGTAGTCCTCGGTTTTAATCACACAGCGTGATGCAGGCAATAAGGGCGGCAACCAACTTGGGGTAGGCTAGACCTTTTGCCCCTCCGGGGCAGAATGTTGGACTAGGCTAGGGCGGTTGCCGCTTTACCTATTCCTGTTTCCCCTGAGGTTTCTCCGTGATGGGGTAGCTGCCCTCCCAAACCTTACAAAGAAGAAGAGATGACCCAACAACGAGCAGTATCAGACAACCAGGCCTCCGAGCCTATGGTTGTGCTGAAGAAGGTGACCAAAGAATTTAAGGTCGGTAAGAAGACCGTTACCGCAGTAGACGATGTTGATCTGACCATCAACAAGGGCGAAATCTTCGCCATTATTGGTTACTCCGGTGCCGGTAAATCGACCCTTGTTCGCCTGATTAATGGCTTGGAAAGTATCACCAGTGGTTCTTTGACCGTGGATGGTCTAGAGATTGCCGGTAAGCGTGAGTCCCAGCTCCGCCAGGCCCGAACCAACATTGGTATGATTTTCCAGCAGTTCAACCTCATGCACTCTCGCACGGTGGCGGGTAACGTCGAGTTTCCCCTGATCGTTGCGGGCTGGGATAAGGCTAAGCGTACTGCCCGTGTAGCGGAGCTCCTAGAGTTTGTGGGTCTTTCGGATAAGGCTAAGAACTACCCCGATCAGCTTTCAGGCGGTCAGAAGCAACGTGTGGGTATTGCCCGTGCTCTAGCGACCTCTCCCTCACTTTTGCTGGCTGACGAGTCAACCAGCGCCCTTGACCCTGAGACCACCGCTGAGGTCCTTGAGCTGCTCAAGAAAGTCAACAGGGAGCTGGGTATCACCGTCATTGTGATTACCCACGAGATGGATGTTGTCTCATCTATCGCTGACCGTGTGGCTGTCATGGAGAAGGGCAGGGTCGTTGAAAGCGGCAATGTCTACGACGTTTTTTCGGCTCCTCAGACCGTCACCGCCCAGCGTTTTGTGGGTACCGCGGTCAAGTCTCTTCCCGTTGGTGCCCAAGCCGCTGAACTTAAAAAGCGTCACCGCGGGTACCTCATTAACATTGAAATTACTGAGGGTAATAAGGGTATCGGTAAGGTCCTTTCTTACCTGGGGAGCCGCAATGTTTCCTTCAACATTGTGCAGGGTGGATTGGAGACCTTGCAGGGTAAGAGCTACGGCAACCTAACTCTTGAACTTCTTGGCGATGTAACCAGCTTGGACGCTGTTATCGCTGAACTTAAGACCGTCACCCGTGTGCAGGAGGTCCGCTAGCATGGACGCAACATTTATTAACGGCAAACTGCTCCCTGCCCTGGGTGATACCCTCTACATGGTCAGCTTCACCATGCTGGTGGCCGGTGCGCTGGGCCTCTTCTTTGGGGTCTTGCTGTACACCACCCGCCAGGGCAATATCTTGGCTAACCGCTGTGTCAACATTGTGCTGAATATTGTGGTGAACGTTGTCCGCCCTATTCCCTTCATTATTCTGTTGGCGGCTTTGGGGCCGCTCACTCAGGCTATCGTGGGGACCCGCTTGGGCGTGAACGCCGCTATCTTCGCTATGGTCTTTGGCGCAACTTTTGCTATTGCCCGTATCGTTGAGCAGAACATGGTCTCTATTGATCCTGGCGTGATTGAAGCGGCCCGTGCAATGGGGGCATCAAAGCCCCGTATCTTGCTGACCGTGATGATTCCCGAGGCTCTTGGCCCCCTGATTCTGGGTTATACCTTCTTGGTGATTGGCGTGGTCGATATGTCGGCTATGGCCGGTTACATTGGTGGTGGTGGCCTGGGTAAGGTTGCCCTGGTCGATGGTTACCAGCGCTTCAACGAGGTTGTGACCTGGAGCGTTGTTGCGGTCATTATTATTCTGGTTCAGCTTATTCAGCTGGTTGGTAATATGCTGGCCCGTAAAGTCATGCGCCGATGAGCTTGCCGGTCGTGAACAGGTAAGCGCCTGAGAAACGGCCAGCTGAGCCTCTTCTAAGCCGAGTGCCAGCCTGCTGACAGGCGCAAGAAACCCTAACCGTATATCTACCCCGCACCTCGGTGCGGGGTAGATATTTTTAAAGGTGCGTCTTACTTTTTACCGCTAATCCACGATGAATCGTAGAGATCTCCTGGGCCTTTGCCCCGCTTGTGCTCTATCTCTTTTTCCCAGAGCTGTTCGGCGTAGTCGGTGGGGCGAATGAGCCTGTCGTCGTCTAGATCATCGTGATCACTCCAGGCGGCCAGCGCAAAAATACCGTAGAGCAGGGCGGCAAGGAGCAAGAAGAACATAGCCAGCTCAGCCCACAGGATGACGTAGTTGCGGCGAAGGTCAGCACTTACATGGCTGTAGACTTCGGGGATGACCAGGAAGGAGATGAGCCCCAGAACGACGGCGATAGCGGTGAGTAAATGGGGCGCCCAATACCAAGGGTTTTTGGTGCGGGGCTTAGCCTGCCGGGCAGGTTTAAGCGGGGGCAGCTGCTGAGCCGGGGGAGTGGGGGTGGCCTGCGGGGGGAGGAACTCCCGATAGTAGGCGCGCTCGTCTTCGGAGAGGTCCTCAAGCCGCCTACCGTAGCGGGAGGGCTTGCTCTGGGAATCCTTGTGGTTCATGACCTGTTCCTTGCGCTGGCGGGCAAAAGTGTTGGCTCTAGTTTACTGAGGTGACCCGGTAGAAAACCAGCGCTCTACCTGTGCCAGGAGCTGGGGGTCGGTGAAGGAGTCGCAGCGGCCCACACCGGCGGTAAGCAAGAGCGGTTTATCGGTGGGTTCGCCCAGGTAGACAAGGGGCTGAGTACCTGCGGCAATAGCTGCGGTGAGGCCTGCAACGGAGTCTTCAAGGGTGAGGGTCAGTTCTGGCCTTCCATCCAGACGGCGGACAGCTTCCAGGTAGATGTCGGGCGCTGGTTTGCCCTTGGCCACGTCGTCGGAGGAAACCCAGGTGGTGAGGACATCTGATAGGCCTGCGGCCCGGATTTTTGTTTCGAGGACTGGTGCTGTTGAGTTGGAGGCTACCGCTACGGGAATGTGCTGAGCCAGTTTTTTGATCAGGGCAATGGCTCCGGGAATCTCATCGACTCCGGCTTCGATGGTGGCACGTTCGGTGGCTAGGAGATCGGTGAGTACCTGCTGGTAGTGCTCCTGCTTACCCAGGTCTGTGAGGCCTGCAGGTTGGGAGAGTTCTGCTAGGTGGCGGGCAACGTCGTAGGCAGTGTAGCCGACCAGGGAAGCTTGAAGCTCAGGGGTGTAATCGACTCCCCAGCCTTTAAAGACCTGGCCTTGGATCTGTCCCCATGTTGTTTCGGAATCCAGAATGACGCCGTCACAGTCAAAGACAGCACAACGCGGTGCCCAGTCGGGGCTTAAGGAGAACTCAAACATAGTTCCATGCTCTCACATTGCTAGGCCATGGTGACAGATGGCGTACCCCAGCCATCCGGAGATATGAAAGAAAAACATGTAGAAATATTGCGTAAATCACTTTTGTTTGTTATTTTTATCTCACGCATGGTGTTGTTGTCTCATTGTTGATCACAAGGAAGTGATCGTTATGAGGAATAAAATGTTGAAGGCTACCGCAGGAGTGGTGATTGCAGTGACGGCTATGATGGGTGCCAGCACTGTAGCTGAAGCGGCTACTGTTTATTACAAAGGTAGCGCTGTGAGCTGGGATCATGGTCCTAGCTGGGGTGTGAATAGCTATTCCAATGTGCAGAGTGGAGTGTATGACCACTCAGCGACTGCTAATACCACTTTTTCAGGGTGGAAGAGGCCTGGTGTGCTTGCCTCGGCGAGCCAGTATGTTGGTCTTGGTCAAGCAACTGCTTATTGGAATTGTCGCGGCTAATTAAATAGTACAAGGAGATAATGACACCATGCGGCATACTCTTAAATATTGTGCTTGTGCTCTTGTGCTCTTACTGGCTGTAGCCAGCGCCGCCCTTTTCGCCTTGATGAGAGCAGATGCCTATACCGCTACTCTTGAAGGCTATCTAGCTGAGGGAAAACACTTTACTCTTTCCGGTGTTAGTCCTGGAAACACTGCTGTCGTACAGAGCTACCTAGAGACAGAAACTACTCGCCGGCAGGCTTTTCTGGTACGGGCCGATGACAAACTCTCAGCGGTGGACGGCTCAGCGGCGGGCACCCATTGGGGTGTCCTGGCTGATAGAGCTCATCTAACTTCTGTACCGGAACTGGACTACCTGGGCATCAGTATTTTAAACAGGGAAAATCTAACGGAGCTTCTGGCCGCAGAAGAGGGAAAAACTCTGGGTCTCTATAAGGTTTCAGAAGATACTCTGGAGACTTTACCCGAGGTCACCTTTGCTCCCGGTTTTAGCCTGGGGAAGCTGAGCGACCTAGTGGAAGAAACCGGTACTATTAACGGCTCTTATACCGTGTATGGCCTCGGTGAAGAGGAATTTGCTGATTTTGTGAGCGGTCTTTCTACCCTCACCGGTAGTAGCGAAGAAAACCTGCTGACCCCACTATCTGGTCATGCTAAGGACGCAGGTCTTCTACCTGTATTCGTTACCCTTGCGGTGCTGTCCTTAGCTCTTTTGCTGACCCTAGTCTTTTTCATCTATGTCACCCAGGGAGCAAAAGAACTGGGTACCTACCTCATTCTGGGCTGGTCAAAAACTGATTACCTGATTAATCTCTTCAAACCCATCCTATACTGCCTCCTCCCAGCCTTACTGATTACTCTCTTCGGTAGCTGGCTGACCCTCCACAGCTTTGGATTTAGCGTGGAGATGCTCCCTGCCCTCTTCTACCCCTTTGGAGCTACGGTCTTTATCACGGTCTTGAGCTTTCTGCTCTCCTCGCTGGTAGTTATTGGCATGAAGCCCATCCATGCGGTTCGGGGCTACACACCGCAAAAGCTTTTTGCCTTCATGCTGGCAGGGGCTTTTGTCGCTACCAGTGCAGGGCTTTATATCACAGCTTCCTACCTTGATGGTCCTCTCAGAGAAGTAGAGAAGACTGCTACGGTGCAGAGGGAATGGGGCCGGGTTGCCGATGAGTATATTCTTTACTCCCAAAGCGCGGGCTCTGACAGTACGAGCTTTACCGGTCAGTCCACCGAATACGCTGCAGATTTTTACCGTTGGTATGCATCGATAGAGAACGAAAGCGGTGTTTCACTGGTCAATACCTACTACGTCGATCAGCAGTTGCTTCAGCAATGGAGAGAACTTGGGGAAGAAGTACCCACCAGAGAATTCTGGTACATGGCGGCTTCCCCGAGCTACCTGCAGAAAATTGGCCTTCAGATACCGGCAGAGACTTTGGAGCGTGCCGAAGCGGGGCAACAGGTTTTTCTCCTGCCGGATCACTTTAATCAGGAGGACCTAGCTTCAATTAGCGGTTGGCTGAAAGCCGAAGCTCTGAGGAAGGGGCAAGCAGAGCAAGATATCAGCACGCCTTTTACCCAGAACCCGGTAAGTTATCTCGACAGCTATTCTCCCGGTGAGGGACTCTTTACGTGGAGCGCCGACCCCCGGCAGGACTTTCGCAGCCGGGACGTAGTGATTTACGTGGCAACCGCAGCAAATATGACCTATTTCGAATCAGAAAGTTTGGCAGCCTCCGGCCTGGCAGATAGCTATGTGAAATTGTCAGAAGAAGCCGTTAACCAGTACACATCAGCGGCCTATCTATCACGGTATGGTCTGGCAGATAATCAGCCGGTCTTTATCTCTTCTGAGAGCTTTGTTGCCGGTCTGCAGAAAAGCCTTCGGCAGTACCTTCAGCTGTTCGGCACAGTGACCTTGCTGCTGGTTCTTTTGGTAGCTGTGGCTTTGAGTGCCTTTACCGGCATTTACTCACTTCTTAACAGGAATAAGATAGCGGTGCTACGACTGCTGGGGCACTCCCTCCTCGCTTCCTTCAAACCTGCCTATCTACTGGTTATCTTGACCAACCTTGGGGGTCTAGCGGTAATGGTGTTGGCCTCCTCCCAAGTGGGTATCATTCTGGCGCTCATCATGCTGCTTGGTCAGCCGGTACTCCTCTACCTACTTGCTCAAAAATTCGCTTACTCAAACATGGTGAGCCTCATTAAAGAATCATAGGAAGGTGAACTATGGAAAACTTTGTGGAAGTCTCCAATCTTTCTAAAACCTTTGGCGACCGAGTAGTGCTGAACAGCATCTCCTTACATGTCGCTGAGGGTACCTCACTAGCAATTGTGGGAAGATCAGGCTCCGGTAAATCGACCCTGCTGAATATCATTGGGTTACTCGAAACCGCTACCTCCGGCAATCTGACAATTGCCGGTCGCCCCGCTCCCGGTGTCCGTACCCGCCAGGCAATGATGCTCCGTCGCAACACCATTAATTACCTTTTTCAAAGCTTCGCCCTTATTCCTTCCCAAACTGTTATACAGAACATTCTGCTCGGTATGGAATACGTCAAAGAGCCCCTAACAGAAAAACGTGAGCGCATTGCAGATACTCTTGCCAGGCTTTCTATCGGCCATCTTGCTAATCAGAAGGTAGCTACCCTCTCGGGCGGGGAGCAACAGCGTGTGGCGCTGGCCAGATGCCTACTTAAGCCGGGAGACCTCATCCTTGCTGACGAGCCCACGGGCTCCCTTGATAAGGAGCTGGCGCTTGCCTCTATCTCTGAAATGCTTCAGCTACACCGTGAATTTGGCAAAACACTGATTATTGTGACCCACGATCCGGATGTAGCCCAACGCTGTGACAGGGTCTTTGATCTCAGCGCAAATTAGGTGAATGTCCTGTGAAGACCAGCCTTGTTACATTTTCTGAATTAAGTGCTAGTAAATGTAACAAGGCTTAATACCTGGGCCGGAGTCTAGAGCAAGCTAACACCGGATAAAACCTGCTGGGATCGCTCACACCTGAGATAATGGGAGCCATGCTTAGCGTACTTATCAGACACGGACAGACCGATTGGAACCTAGAGCGCCGCTTGCAGGGTTCTAGCGATATACCCCTCAACGACACCGGTCGTGCCCAGGCCCAGGAGGCTGCCCTCAACCTGCGTGAGTACGCCCACACCCAGCAAGAAACAGACCCCGGCTTCACCTGGCACGGCGTAGTCACCTCACCCCTTTCCCGTGCCGCAGAGACCGGGCAGATTATTGCCGATGAGCTGGGCCTGCCCGTACTGGGCTCCTACGAGGGTCTAGCAGAGCGCTCCTTTAAAGACCTCGAAGGCATCAAAAACTACCCTGAGCTATGGGAAACTGTCGAGAACGAAACCGCCGATATTGAACCCCTGGGGGACTTCCTCAACAGGGTAGAGCAGGCCCTGGAACAGGTAGAAGCTGACTACCCGGGTAAGAACCTGATTATCGCCGTTCACGGTATGCTCATCTCCCGCCTGATGAGCTCACGCACCGGCCAGAAAGTCCCGGTTCCCGACAACGGCACGGTTACCGAGTTAGCACCGGCTCGCCGCGCCAGCTCCATTATGCTGATCCGCCACGGTCAGACCGATTGGAACAAGCTCAGCCTCATGCAGGGATCCAGCGACATTCCCCTCAACGATACCGGCCGATCCCAGGCCCGTGACACCGCCCGCTCCCTGATTGAGCGCGGCTTCACCTTTGATGTGGTGGTCTCCTCCCCACTTTCTCGGGCCCAAGAAACCGCCGATATTATGGCCGCTGCCTTTGGCCTGACCCTTGCAGGCACCTACGAGGGGCTGGTGGAGCGTGGCTACGGTCAGGCAGAAGGGCTCGATATTTCCGCTGAGGCCCGCAGGGAACCCGATGCCTACTACGCCGGGGTTGAAAGCGAACGCTCTGTCTACACCAGGGGAATCGAGACCCTGCGTCAGATCGCCCGGGACTACCCCGGTCAGCGGGTACTTGCGGTGTCCCACGGCTCCCTGATCCGCCGGGCACTTTCTGCCACCCACGGCTACGAATTTGGAACCATCGCTAACGCTGAACCCTTTCAGGTAGATCTGGTGGGGCTGGCCCGTTGGAACGAGAATGCTGAGCCCCTGCTGAACGGCAAAATCTAGTGGCTCGCTACCCTAAAGCCCCGGGGTGGGCCCTGGTAGGTCTTTACCTTGCCGCTGTAGCCTTTATGGTTTTCTGGCCTGTACACGTTGACTCGGGCGATACCGGCCAAACTCTAGCCCGCCTGCTGGCTCATGCTCACGCCCAGGGGTGGCTACCTGCCTGGTTCGGCTACGGGCAGGTTGAATGGCTTTCCAACGTGGTCATGTTCATCCCCGGCGGCCTACTTTTTACCTGGCTCCTGCGCCCCGAACGCCTCTGGCTCATTCCCCTAGGCGGGCTAGTCTCTACCCTTAGCATTGAGAGTATCCAGCACTTCATGCCGGGGCGAACCAGCTCACCGCTGGATGTTTTAGCCAATTTTTTAGGCTGTGTTATCGGTTGGGTTTTCGCCTTAGGCTTGCTCAAAACGAGAGCAAAACGCAACAAAAAGAGCGATTGAAGCCCTTTTTTCTAGGGGTTTACATTGACTTACCCACAAAAACCCACATAAAATCAACTAATAATAGGGTTATTTAGCCCATCTCAATCTTTAAGGTGATAAAGACATGTTCGCTGAAGAACGACGTGCCGAAATAGCAAAGCTGGTAGCTTCAGCACGCCGTGTCAACGGCGCAGACCTGGCTAGACGCTACGAAGTCACGATGGAAACAGTCCGTCGTGACCTCGCCGCGCTCGAAGCCGATGGAAAACTGCGCCGAGTACACGGTGGTGCTGTAACTGTAGAGCAGTCAACATCCGTTGAATCCTCCATAGCCTTGCGCCAAAACATGAACACCCCCGAAAAGCAGAAAATTGCTCTGCGTGCCTACGAGCTACTGCGCGATTCCGATGCCGGGGCCGTTGTTCTTGATGCAGGTACAACTATCGAAATTTTAGCTGACCGTATCGCTGCCGCTGATTTTTCTCTTAAATCTGGTGCCGACCGCCTGATTATTACTCATGCGCTTCACATCGCCGTGAAACTTGCTGAGGCCGATGGCATCGTGCTCGATATGGTGGGTGGGCAACTCCGCAAAATGACCTGGGCCGCTGTAGGAACCCGTGCCGCCGCCCACTTCGAAACGATCCGCCCCGATATCGCCTTCATCGGTGTGAACGGGCTGGACGCCGAGTTTGGACTCAGTACCCCCGGCTTGAACGAAGCTATCGTCAAAACCGCCATTGTTAAATCTGCCCGTCGCGTCGTCCTACTGTGTGACTCCGCAAAGTTCGGCCAGGAATCCCTGGTCCGGTTCGCAGGTCTAGGCGATATTGACACGCTTATTACCGATAAAGCGCCCGACGGTGAACTTGCTGCCGCGCTTGAAGAATCCAATGTAGAGGTGCTTATCGCATGATCGTAACCCTAACCGCTAACCCCAGTATGGACCGCACCGTGGAGCTAGACCACCAAATTAAGCGCGGAGCCGTTCAGCGCGCCAGCGGGGCGGCCTCCGACCCCGGCGGCAAAGGCGTAAATATCGCGCGTGCTCTCAATATCTCCGGTTTTGAGACCGTTGCGGTACTCCCCGGCGACGCTGAGGACCCCGTCCTGGCCGGTCTCAAAGACGAGGGCGTTCCCTTTGTGAATATGCCGATTGGCTCGCCCATCCGGTCCAACATCACCGTGGTTGAGCCCGATGGCACCACCACCAAGATTAATGCGCCCGGTCAGCCACTGAATGACGTTGCCCAGCAACAGCTCACCCGTCTGATGATTAAAGAAACCATTGACGCTTCCTGGCTGGTTCTGGCGGGTTCATTGCCTGCCGGTGTGCCCACCGACTACTACGCGGTCGTGGGTCGCTCTATCCGCGAATCCCTTGGCGAAAAAGCACCCCGAATAGCTGTCGATACCTCTGGCGCGGCCCTGCGTGATGCGCTGGTTGGCCTGGACGGTATGCCCAACCTCATTAAGCCCAATTCCGAGGAACTGGCCGAACTGGTCGGCAAGCTAGAGATGGCCGACGAACTGGAAAAGAACCCCGAGCTGAGCGCCGCTACCGCCAAGGAACTGGTAGACCGCGGTGTCGAAATGGTCCTGGCCACTCTGGGCGGGGCCGGCGCTGTACTGGTAACTGCTGAAGGTGCCTGGCACGCAGTCCACGAGCCGGTGAAAGTTCGTTCCACCGTCGGGGCAGGGGACTGCTCCTTGGCAGGTTTTCTCATTGCCCACGAAGAGGGCAAAACTCTGCCTGAATGCCTGGTCCAGGCAGTAGCTCACGGCTCAGCCGCCGCTTCTTTGCCCGGTACCCAGGTGCCTACTGTGGAGTCAACTGCACCTGCACTGGTGACCCTGCGCCAACTGGTTCTGTAGATAACTCCAAAAGACACATCAGTATTACTCACCCACCCATACCCCGAGGAGGAGCACATGTCTGCTCTGATCACTGCGGACCTCATCAGCCTTGATGAGGACCTCGGAAACTCCCGCTTTGAGGTTATAGCGCATCTGGCTAAGCTGGTCACCACAGCTGGCCGGTCCAGCGACTATGACACCCTCTACGCGGCGGCCCGCGCCCGCGAAGAGAAAACCGACACCGGTATTCCCGGCGGTATCGCCATTCCTCACTGCCGGAGCCAGGCCGTTACCCAACCCACCCTTGCAATGGCCCGGCCTAAACCCGCCGTTGACTTTGGTGCCCAGGACGGACCCGCTGACCTCATTTTTTTCATTGCCGCGCCGGCAGACGGGGATGAAGCCCACCTGAAGATTCTTTCTCAGATGGCCCGCTCACTGATGAAAAAGTCCTTTACCGCCGCACTGCGCGAAGCAAAAACCGCCAGCCAGGTCCTTGCCTTGGTTGAGGATGCTCTGGGCGTGCGCGAGAAAGCACCCCAAGCTCCCTCAGCTACCCCCGTGGCAGAAGCCGCTACCGAGTCTTCTGCCCGCCGTAAGAAGATTGTGGCTGTGACCAACTGCCCCACCGGTATCGCCCACACCTATATGGCAGCTGACGGCCTCAAATACGCCGCCGAAGAGCTGGGCTATGACTTCAAGGTGGAGACCCAGGGGTCCTCCGGCGGTGAAAAGCTGACCCAGGCCGAAATTGATCAAGCAGATGCCGTTGTCTTTGCTGTAGCTCTGCCCGTTCGCGGGCGTGAGCGCTTTGTCGGCAAACCCTTTGTTGAGGGGGCTGTTAAGCGCGCTATCGACGAACCCAAGGTCATGCTTGAAGAGGCCCTGGCTGAGGCCGCTAGCCCCAGCGGTAAGCGCCTTGCTGCCCCTAGCTCCGCCGACTCCTCCGAATCAGCCGATGAGGGCGGCCCCTGGGGTAGCCGCATCTATAAGGCACTGATGACCGGTGTCTCCTACATGATTCCTTTTGTGGCCGCTGGCGGCATTATTCTGGCTATCGGCTTCATGCTCGAAGCAGTAACCATGCCCAACCTAGGTGACGTTGATCCTCAGCTTATCCTGGGGCTTAAAGATGATTCAGTTACGCATCCCAGCCTCTTGAACCTTGATGGAGTGCCCCTATCTCTCTATCTAGGGGCATCATTACACCTGATTGGGGCCTTTGGCCTGAACGCTATGGTTCCGATTCTGGCGGCCTATATCGCCTACGGTCTGGCCCAGCGCCCCGGTATCGCACCGGGCTTCATTGCCGGGTCTGTTGCCGTGCTTGTTGGTGGTGGTTTCTTAGGCGGTATCGTCGCAGGCCTGCTAGCCGGTCTGTGCGCCTACTGGCTCTCCTTGCTGAAGCTACCTCGCTGGATGGCATCCATGATGCCCGTGGTGATTACCCCGCTGGTCGCTACTCTCTTTGCAGGCGGTCTGATCTTCTTCCTGCTCGGTACACCCCTGGCCTGGATTACCAGCTCACTGACTGAGTGGCTGAACTCCATGACCGGTGCTTCTGCCCTTCTGCTGGGCCTTATCCTGGGCGCCATGATGGGCTTTGACCTGGGTGGCCCCGTTAACAAGGCCGCCTACCTCTTTGCGACCGCAGGCCTATCCGCCGGTACCCTGGCCTCCCAGCAGGTCATGGCCGCTGTCATTATCTCCGGTATGGTGCCGCCGTTGGCTATGGCTCTGGCAACCACTGTTCGTCCCAAGCTCTTTAGCGCCCCTGAGCGCGAGAACGGTAAGGCCGCCTGGTTGCTGGGTGCCTCCTTCATTTCCGAAGGTGCCATTCCTTTTGCGACCGCTGACCCCCTGCGCGTAATCCCCTCATCGATGGTTGGTGCCGCTGTTGCCGGTGCTATCTCCATGGGCGCTGGTGTTGCTTCCCCTGCGCCTCACGGTGGTGTCTGGATTATCGCTCTTGTGCAGAATCCGGTCATGTTCCTTCTTGCGGCTCTGGCAGGCACTATCGTCGGCTCTGTCATGTATATTGTTCTCAAGTCACTTGCCGGTCGTCAGGCCGAGGCAACTGCCTAAACCCCTCCAACACTAAGGAAAACACTATGACTACCTACACTGGCGTCGGCGTCTACGCCGGACGCGTCATTGGCAAAGTTTTGCAGATGCCTGAACCTATCAAGGCCCCCTCTTCATCACTGAAGCTGTCAGCTGAGGAGACTGCCGAGCAGGCTGCTGAACGTATTAAGGCCGCTGCCCAGACTGTCAAGAACGGTCTGCTAGAGCGTGCTGAAAATGCGGGCCGTGACGGCAAGGCAGTGCTTAAGTCCACGTCACAGATGGCAACTGACCGCGCCCTGCTCAAGAGCGCAATCCAGATTGTGGAGAAGCAGGGTAAGGCACCTGAACTCGCTGTATGGGAAGCCGCATCGGCTTTTGCTGACCAGATGGCTGCCCTGGGCGGCTACATGGCTGAGCGTGTGACCGACATCCACGATGTTCGCGCCCGCATCGTTGCTGATCTGACCGGCCAGCAGGCCCCCGGTATTCCGGTGTCGTCTGAGCCTTTCATCCTAGCTGCTATTGACCTGGCACCGGCTGATACCGCAACCCTGGACCCTAAGCAGGTGATCGCTCTGATTACCTCTGACGGTGGCCCCCAGGCTCATACCGCTATCCTGGCCCGAGGCCTGGGTCTGCCCGCTATCGTTGCCGCTAAGGGGGTTACCGAGATTGAAAACGGTACCGAGGTTTACATCGACTCTAACGAAGGCGTCGTTGAAACCGAGGTCACCGCTGAGCACCGCGACCTGGCGCAGAAGTACGCTAACCGCAAGGAACTGGCAGACTTCGACGGTCTTGGGGTGATGGCAGACGGTACCCGCGTACCCCTCTACGCTAATGTCGGTGACGGCAAGAGCGCCGAGAAGGCAGCCGGCCTCAAGGCAGAAGGCGTTGGCCTGCTCCGCACCGAGTTCGGGTTCCTGGGTTACGATGCCGAGCCTTCGGTGGAGACCCAGACCGAAACGTACAAGTCTGTTTTTGATGCCTTCCCCGGCAAGCACATCGTAGTCCGTACTCTCGATGCTGGTGCCGATAAGCCCCTGCCCTTCCTCAACGTCAAGGAAGAAGAGAACCCCGCGCTGGGTGTTCGCGGCTTCCGCACCGACTGGACTGTGCCCGGTGTTCTTAAGCGTCAGCTTGAGGCTATTAAGGCAGCAGCTGACGGCACCGAAGCTGACATTTGGGTCATGGCTCCGATGATTTCAACGACCAGCGAAGCCCGTAACTTCAAGAACATGCTCGATGAGGTTGGTCTGAAGACCCGCGGTGTCATGGTAGAAACCCCTGCCGCCGCTGTAAACGCTGAGGCTATCCTGGGCGAGGTTGATTTCGTATCTATCGGTACCAACGACCTGACTCAGTACACCATGGCCGCTGACCGCCTGCTGGGCGACCTGGCTCACCTGAACAACCCCTGGCAGCCTGCCGTCCTGAAGATGATCAAGCTAACTGTTGAAGGCGCCAAGCGAGCCTCGGCAGCTGCCGGTAAGAAGAAGTACGTCTCGGTCTGTGGCGAAGCTGCCGCTGACCCCGCACTGGCTGTTGTCCTGGTTGGTCTGGGTGTTGATACCCTCTCCATGAATGCTGGCGCTATGGCCGCTGTTTCCGCTGTGCTCAAGTCGGTTACCCCCGAGAAGGCACAACAGATTGCTCACAAGGCACTGAGCCAGATCTCATCGGCTGAAGCCAAGGCGGCAGCTCGCTCTGAACTGCCCATCCTCGATGAGCTCGGTCTGTAAGTTAAACCAACTCGTTCATTGCTGAATAAAAGTCGTCAAAATCAGGGGTAACACGCCCCAAAGGTGCTGCCCCTGATTTAGACTCAGTAGTGGACAACAAATCCGCACTCTTTATAAGGAGAATCCCATGGCAGAACGTATTGCCACCATCGCAAGCCGTGTTGGCCTGCACGCCCGCCCCGCAGCGATTTTTGCTGAAGCAGCAGGTGACCTCCCCGTTGAAGTTACCATCGCCGCTGAAGGTGAGCCCGCAGACGAGGCAATGGACGCAGCTTCCATTCTCTCCCTGATGTCACTCGGTGCTAAGCACGGCGACAAGGTCGTTCTGCGTGCAGAAGGCGAAGGCGCTGAAGAAGCACTCGACAGCCTGGTTAAGATCCTCGAGACCGACCACGACGCCGAGTAATTATCTGAAGTAGTTGTGTGTCATCGTGGTCGGTTACGGGGTTCGCTTCGCTCACCGCACCACCTTCACCAGCTCCCAAGTCACCGTGTACGATGACTTGCTGGCTGATTACGATGCCAAGTAATTAAAGCTTCACGGCGACGACATACTGTGTCGCTAACTGATTTACATGTCTGGCCCCCGCCCCGTATGGAGCAGGGGCCAGGCTGTGTTTTAGCATAAAACACGCACCCTACCCGCCTTGCGGGCTACACGGGTTAGCGACAAGTCGATAAACTGGAACACTGAACCTAGAATTTTTCGCGTTCACCCGCGTACCCAACCTGAAAAAGAGGGACCTTGCGAGACTTCACCGCCCGCTTCGCCACAGACACCGAAATCGCCCAATGGGATGAACACGTCATCGCCAGCCCCGGCGGCGGTAACCTGTTGCAGTCAGCTTCCTTCGCCTCGGTCAAAGCCAAGCACGGCTGGAAGCCCCTCTACCTGGTCTACGAAGGCACCACCGTCCTGAACGGTGAGAGCGCTCCCTTCGCCAGCTACAACCTGATTCTTGAAAAGTCTGTTCCTGCCCTGGGCAAGATCTGGTACATGATCAAGGGTCCCGGCGTGAACTCTGTTGAAGAGATCCCCGCGATCCTGGACGCTAACCGCGAATTCGTCACCCGCGAAAAGCTCGGCGTTTTTGCTATCAAGATTGAACCCGATATCATCGCTGACGAAACCACCAAGGCTCTCATGGCTAAGAGCGGCCTGGTCAAGAGCTGGAATATTCAGCCCAATGACTCCACCGCTATTCTGGCAACCGATAAGAGCCAAGAGGAGGTCCTCAAGTCGCTCTCCTCACGCGGTCGTAATGCCGTGCGTCGTTCACTGCGCGAAGGTTGCCAGGTGGAGCGCGTGCCGCTAACTGAAGAGAACATGAAGAAGATGTACGCCCTCATGGACACTGTGGGCCAGGGCAACGCCCAGGTGAACCTGCGCTCCTACGACTACTACCGCGACTTCTGGACCACCTTTGAAAAGGCCGGGCAGGGGCGCCTCTACTTCACCTATGAAGACGGTGAACCTTCCGTGGGCGCTTATGTCATTCGCTACGGGGAAAAGGGAACCTACAAGGACGGCGGTTCCAAGCCCCGGCGTAAGCAGTACGGTGACTCCCACCAGGTGCAGTGGACTGCGCTGACTGACCTCATGAAAGAGTTCGGTATCAAGAGCTACGACTTCTGCGGCACCCCGCCAAAGGACCAGCTGAAGAACAAGGAACACCACCACTACGGCCTGGGTCTCTTTAAGACCTCCTTCACCAAGGAGGTCATCGACTACGTTGGTGTCTGGGACCAGGTGCTTTCACCGTTCAAATATAAGGCCTGGAACACCAGTGTTGAGAAGGTCATGCGTCAGCTCTGGGTTCGTAAGACCGGTCAGCCTTTCTACTAAACCAGCACGAACCGCTTTGGCGGTTATCTTGAACTTTCACCGATCAGGCGGAAGGAGTATCCCTTTCAGTGAGCAAGAGCTCTACCGGCTTGCAGCAGAAGGCATACCCTTCTGCCTCTGCATTTGAAACAGGTATTGATAAGACAGAAGATAGCGGTGCCTTTGGACAAACCGGGCTTCTGCCCCGTGCCGACACTGCAGTATCTGTGCTACCCGCTACGGGGCAGACTGCTGCCCAGGACTCGGAAGCCCCCCGGTCGCTAGGTGGTGCGCTTCCGGTAGTGTCCCTGGCTCAGGTGCGCGATCCCAAGCTTCGCGATGCCCTGGCTCATCTGGGAGATGCCCCCAGCTCACCGGTGCAGGGGCAGGATAGCCCTACCGCAAGCCCCGCTCCAGCATCTGCCTTTGACCAGTTAGCACCGCCAACCTATCAGGTACCTTCCGCATTTGGGCCGGCCACTGACCTGAGTCTCAACCAGGCCCAACCGCCCAGCACGGAAGCAACACCTCCACCAGTCGATGATAGGCCCACAGCGTCAAGGACGGGCGGACTCCAGAAGGCTTTCTACCCCTCGGTAGCGGGTGCTCATACCGTGGCACGGCCCCTGACTGCACCCAAGCGGCCTTCGCGTATGCGTTCGTCGCTTAAGTCCTTTGTGAGCACGGACCAGTCCCTGACCAAACCGATGCGCGGCATCGCCCGCCTGGCCCAGCGCCCTTTCAATATCGCCTCCGCCCACCGGGCCGAGTATGTGCGCGAGAAAGAAGAAGCGCGTGAGGTCCTCAACTTCTCCCTGCGACTGGCTGAGACCATGTTCCACTACGGGGCAGATACGGTCGATGTGGACTCCGCAATCGTTGCGGTGTGCGCCGCCTATGGTCTGGAAGACGTTGAAATCGACATCACTAACCAGTCGGTTATTATCAACTACGTCTCAGATATTGATGAGGTTGATGACCAGACCCGGGCAATTGACTTCTCCGGCTCCGGAGCCATGTCCTCGAGCAAAGAACGCTTTAGCCACACGGTATTGCGCGTGGTTCGTTCCTGGTCCGAGAACTATGCGGCCCTAGATGACATTTATAAGCTAATCACCGAGATTACCGCCGGCAATCTGCCACGGCATCGGGCTGAACGCCGCCTGCACCGCATTAATACTGCTAAGAAGCCCTACTCGCCCATGATTATCATGCTGGCTAACATGCTAGCGGCTTTCTCCTTGGTGCTGGCTCTGGGCGGTTCGCTGGCGGCGGGCGCTGTAGGCGGTATCGTCTTTTTGGCCATTCACTTTGTGAACAGTGTGATTTCACGTCTCAAGATGCCCAGCTTCTTCAACATGGCTGCGGGCGCGGGCGTCGTAACGTTCGCATCTATTCTTATTTCCGATGACTCGTCTATCTTCTCCCAGCTGGGGCTCCACGTGAGCGCACCGCACATTGTGGCTGCGGGCCTGATCATGCTTCTGCCCACCGCCCGGTTAGTATCAACAGTCCAGGACGCCCTCAACGGTTTCCCGCTGACCGCAGCAGGTAAGTTCGTCTCGACGGGCATGTCATTTCTGGGTATTGTGGTGGGGCTTGCCTCAGCGGTGGCAGTCCTGACAGCTCTAGACATTAGAGAACTAGATATTACCGAGACCCGCTTTGTGGGGGCCTCTTTGGGGGTAAGCTACCTTTTCTTTATGCTAGCTTCCCTGGCTTTTGCGGTCACAACTCACGCCCGCTGGCAGACACTCTTATGGAACTTACTGATTGCTACCAGTGGTTTTTGGGTCTACCAGGGCTACACTTTCCTTTTTGGGGCTGGTGCAGGACGTGCCAATACCGCTTTTGCGGCTCTGGTCATTGGCCTCATGAGCACCTTCTTGGCTTACCGCTTGCAGGCCCCAGCCTCTATCTTTTATGTACCGGCCCTAACTTTTCTCCTGCCCGGTCTTTCCATTTTCCGGGGCCTTTATATCTTCACCGTAGAGGCTAATCCTTCGACTGGTGTGCCGGGGATGGTTGCGGCAATTTCAATTATCCTTTCTATGGCGTCTGGGGTGGTCCTCGGTAGCTACCTGATGCAGTACTTTATTCAGCAAGCGTCGGGTCAGCTCCAAACAGAAAAACAAGATCCGAAAGATACTCGGGACCGCTAAAGTGAGCCCAGACCTTCCCCCTATCATTTAGGAGCCGGCCAGGGGTGGCATTCTCAGCTGCCGCCTTGAGTGGGACAGATAACTGAGACCGGTAGATTTTCCGATCTGCTTCAGGGCTTTAGAGAGCCCAGTTCACCGGGGAGGCCCCCTGAGCGAGCAAGAGCTCATTGACGCGGCTAAAGGGTCGAGAGCCAAAGAAACCCCGCGAGGCAGAGAGCGGCGAGGGGTGCGGTGACTCCACGCAGGGGTAGCCACCCAGTAGCGGTTTGCAGGAGCGGGCATCTGCGCCCCACAGTAGCCCTACCAGCGGCCTGCCCCGGGCGACCAGGGCTTGAACAGCGGCGGTAGTGACCTGTTCCCAGCCCAGGTTGCGGTGGGAACCTGCGGCCCCAGCACCCACCGAAAGAACCCTATTGAGGAGCATGACCCCCTGCTGACTCCAGGCCCGTAAATCCCCGTGATCCGGGGGCATGATGCCCAGATCGGTGTTGAGCTCTTTGTAAATATTGTGCAGGGAACGTGGCACCGGCCTGACCTCGGGACGTACAGAGAAACTTAGCCCCATAGCGTGCCCTGGGGTAGGGTAGGGGTCCTGACCCAGCACCAGAACCTTGACCTGGCTCATGGGGTAGGTGAAGGCCCTAAAAATATCCGGGCCAGGGGGCAGGGTGTCCCGGCCAGCCTGATGCTCGGCCCGCAAAAAATTACCCATAGCCCTAATCTGAGGCTCCACGGGTGCCAGGGCCTGCGCCCAGTCCGGGTCCATAATCTCGTGTAGGGGCTGAGCAGGCACGGCGCTTATTCTCCTCTTGTATGCGGTATTCTCCCTATAAGACTAGACCACCGAAAGAAGACCCATGAACATGCCAGCCGGTTCACCCACACCAGAGTCTCAGACTAGCTCTACCCACCGGCTTACCGAGCAGGAGCGCGCCATCTTAGATATGGAGAAAAAACGCTTCAAGTACCAGGGAAGTAAAGAACAGGCCATCAGCAAAGACCTGGAGCTGAGCCCGATTGCCTACTACCAGCAACTCAATGCACTGATCGATAATCCGCGCGCTATTGCCGCTGAACCGGCCCTTACCCGCAAGCTCCGGCTCACACGCAACCGACTCACCTAAAACAGGGCGGGGGAGTGTACCCTAGAAGCTGACCCCCGTAGCAACCGTGCACCGAAAGAGGCGACCAGTGAACACCTACCCCCGTGACGAGTTCGATGATGTCGAAGAAAACTCCTCCCGGCGGGGTGCCTACCGCGGACGAGTCACCGACACCTCAACCTCACGGGCCGGCCTGCTGGCTGTCATCATCAGCGGTATTCTCGCCCTCCTGGTGGGCGGCATCATGTACGTGGTTTCGCCCCGGACTGCTGGCCCGGGTACCACAACCGCGACCGCATCGGCAAGAGCCACCGCAACAGCTACCGCCGATGCCAGCCCCAGCACCAACCCAGCTAGCGTTACCGTAGCGGTCTATAACTCAAGCGCCCCCGAAGGCTCAGCCAGCACCGCCGCCAGTGTCTTGCAAAAAGCAAACTACAAGATTACTGAAACCACCAACTGGACCGGCACCTATGCCACCGAGTCCATGGTTTACTTTGCTACCGGGGCCTCATCAGAAGCCAACGAAGTCGCTGACCTCTTAGGTATTGCCTACATCAACCAAGACTTCCAGGCCGAGACCGGTGAGGTCTATGTGGTGCTCGGAGCAGACTTCGACCCCACCGCGCTTGCAGAGCAGACCCAAGTGGCCAGCGCGGATGCTGCCACCTCGACAGCAACAGAGGATAGCCAGCTCTTCTACGTCTATGACCCGGTGAACGGGACTTACACCGCCACCAGCAAGACAGAGGCCCTGGCCTCGGGTAAGGTTCTCTACCGTGTGGACCCCGCTACCGGTGCCTACGTTGAATACTCCGGAACTGATGCCAGCTCACCAGCCTCAGCGACTACGGGAACCGCTACCCAGAACACCCAGCGCTACAGCCTGGACCCTGCTACCGGCACCTATGTACTGGATCCTGCCGGTGCCTATATCTACGATTCTGCTACTGGAACATACACACAGGGCTAAGCGAGATCTAAGCCCGGGAGCTGTAGCTTTGTGCGCTGTTGGCGATTAAGGCTTCTCAAAGCGAATAATAGGTTTGCGCGCTCTGGGCTCAGGTGCCAAGATTGTAGTTAGCACTCAGAGGCTTGGACTGCTAAATCATGTGCTAGATTCTGCACCCGGGTGGCTCTGAGTAAAACACCTGAGCGATTTCTTGGTGAGGTTCTCCCCGTGCCGCCCCTATGGCGGCCCCGGTAGCGCCGTCCGTCGCGGGCACCGACTAATCGCGCTCACACCTAATGTTCCAGAAGGAGCGAAAGCCATATGGCAAAGCTGATTGCTTTTGATGAAGAAGCACGCCGCGGTCTTGAAAAGGGCCTCAACACCCTCGCAGACGCAGTAAAGGTAACTCTCGGCCCCCGCGGTCGTAACGTTGTCTTGGAGAAGGCCTGGGGCGCCCCCACCATCACCAACGATGGTGTTTCCATCGCCAAGGAAATCGAACTTGAAGACCCCTACGAGAAGATTGGCGCTGAGCTGGTCAAGGAGGTCGCAAAGAAGACTGACGACATTGCCGGTGACGGTACCACCACCGCAACCGTTCTAGCTCAGGCTCTCGTCCGCGAAGGCCTGCGCAATGTTGCCGCTGGCGCTGATCCCCTCTCCCTCAAGCGCGGTATCGAAAAGGCTGTAGAAGCTGTTACCGCTGAACTGCTCGCTTCTGCCAAGGAAGTTGAGACCGAAGAGGAAATCGCCGCAACCGCATCTATCTCCGCTGGTGACCCCGAAATCGGTAAGCTCATTGCCCAGGCTATGGAGAAGGTCGGCAAGGAAGGCGTTATCACAGTTGAAGAGTCCAATACTTTCGGCCTGACCCTTGAACTGACCGAGGGTATGCGCTTTGATAAGGGCTTCCTCTCCGGCTACTTCGTTACCGATGCTGACCGTCAGGAAGCTGTCCTTGAGGACCCCTACATCCTGATCGTTAGCTCCAAGATCTCCAACGTCAAGGACCTGGTTCCCGTCTTGGAGAAGGTCATGCAGGCCGGTAAGCCCCTGCTGATTGTTGCCGAGGATGTTGAGGGCGAAGCCCTGGCCCTGCTGGTTCTGAACAAGATGCGCGGCTCCATCAAGTCTGTTGCCGTTAAGGCTCCTGGCTTTGGCGACCGCCGGAAGGCTCAGCTGGCTGACATCGCTATTCTGACCGGTGGACAGGTTATTACCGAAGAGGTTGGCCTGTCACTTGATACCGCAACCATCGACCTGCTGGGCCAGGCCCGCAAGGTTGTTATCACCAAGGACGAGACCACCATCATCGAAGGCGCAGGTGACCCTGAGGCCATCGAGGGCCGCGTTGCTCAGATCCGTGGCGAAATCGCTAACTCTGACTCTGACTACGACCGCGAGAAGCTGCAGGAGCGTCTGGCTAAGCTTGCCGGTGGTGTTGCTGTGCTCAAGGCCGGCGCTGCTACCGAGGTTGAGCTCAAGGAGCGCAAGCATCGCATCGAGGACGCCGTCCGCAACGCTAAGGCCGCTGTTGAAGAGGGTATTGTGCCCGGCGGCGGTGTTGCCCTGATTCAGGCTGGCGTGAAGGCTTTTGAGAAGCTGGAACTGACCGGCGATGAGGCAACCGGTGCCAACATCGTCCGTGTTGCCATCGACGCTCCCCTCAAGCAGATTGCTTTCAATGCTGGCATGGAGCCCGGTGTCGTCGTCGATAAGGTCCGTCACCTCTCTGCTGGTACCGGCCTGAACGCCGCAACCGGTGAGTACGAGGACCTGATGGCTGCCGGTATTAACGACCCCGTAAAGGTCACCCGCTCAGCTCTTCAGAATGCAGCGTCAATTGCCGGTCTCTTCCTGACCACCGAGGCTGTTGTTGCCGATAAGCCTGAGCCTGCTGGTGCGGCACCGGCTGCCCCCGACATGGGTGGCATGGGCGGCATGATGTAGTCTGCCGCTTGCTCTGGTAAGTAGCCTCTCTTTGAGCTGAGAACTCCGCCTGCCCCGTTTGGGGTGGGCGGAGTTCTCTTTTAAGGACGCTGACTAAAAAATGCAGATAAGGGTATTGTGGTTCACACTTATTGGGAGTATTCTTTAAATCACTTAAGAGGTTTCCTCTAAGTTTTACTCATCAGTCTCAAAGGCGAAACTGAAAGGTGTGAGGCTCATGGCCACACTCGTGGATCTTGTTCTCTACGCAATTATCGTAGGCTTGCTGGCTCTCTTGCTGGGTGCCTACCTAGCAGATGGGTGGACCAAGCTGGAGAAGAAGAGCAATGAGGCCCTTCGCCAGGATGTTGCCTTTGGGGCCGGTGGCTAAAAGTTAATAGTGATTGTGTTTTCCTTTTGAGCCGGCACCCCGGAACGGGGTGCCGGCTTTTATCTTCCGTTACCGCCTGCTTACAGGGGGCGGTAAGATAGTCACGCTATGCAATGCCACTATTACGATGCCAGCCTGTGCCGCTCCTGCTCACTAATTCTTACCCCTTATGCACAACAGCTTGAGGGGAAGCAGAGCGATGCCCGCAAACTGATGGCACCGTGGCCCGGTATCGAGTGGCTAGCACCGGTGGCGAGTGCTGAAACCGGGTTCAGGAACAAGGCTAAGCTGGTGGTGGGTGGAAGCGTCCAGGAACCAAGGCTCGGTATCTTGAGCCGGGACGGTGCGAGTGTAGACCTGAGCGACTGTCAGCTTTACACCGCACCTGTAGCAGATACATTCCCGGTGCTCAAGGAGCTAATTAGCCGGGCGGGGCTTACCCCCTATAGCGTTGCCCGGCGTAAGGGCGAGCTCAAAAATATTCTGGTGACGGCCTCTGAGGCCGGTGAGCTTCTCATTCGCTTTGTGCTTCGTTCCAAGAAACTACTGGTACCTATCCGGCGCGAGCTTGACTGGCTCCACACCCAGCTCCCTCAGCTCGCGGTTCTTAGTATTAACCTGCTCAGGGAACATATCGCCTTGGTGGAGGGCGACGAAGAAATCATCCTGAGCGAACGCCAGACCCTACCGATGCAGGTCAACGACCTAACGCTCCACCTACGCCCGCAGAGCTTCTTCCAGACCAATACAGCGGTCTCAGCAGCTCTCTACCGCCAGGGGCAGGAATGGGTAAAAGAGTCCCAGCCCAATACCCTCTGGGACCTCTACTGCGGTGTGGGCGGCTTTGCCCTCCACGCGGCGCAGGTCATGCCCGAAGAGGCCAAAGTTACCGGCATAGAAATCAGCCCTGAGGCTATCGAGTCAGCCCGCCGGGCGGTGGCCGAGTACGACCTAACCGGTATTGAGTTTTCCGCTCAGGATGCCAGGGCTTACGCTCTAGAAAGCGGTCAGGTACCCGACCTGCTGGTGCTTAACCCGCCCCGTCGCGGCCTTGGCCCTGAACTTTCGACCTGGATTGAGGCCAGCGGTATCGAGCGGGTTATTTACTCAAGCTGTAACCTAGCTACCATGGTTAAGGACCTGCACCAGATGCCTTCGATGCAAGCGGTCAAGGGCCGGGTTATGGACATGTTCCCCCACAGTAGCCACTACGAGACAATTGTGCTCTTGGAGCGCTATTCGCTCAGCTAACATAGGCTTCAGAGAGCTCAGGCTGCACTGGTCAGGTCACCAAGAGCCTCACACTAGTAGGGGCAGAAATGAGCCAGGCCAGGCGTTTGACTCTTGGCAGTTTCTCTGCCTGATTGACTAGAGGCTCCGATGAAGGTCTGTCTTTAAAGCGGGGGTGTGAGAGCTCGCTTGACCATATAGGGAGCGGTTACCTTCTGCGCTTCTAGATGGTGAGGTCCCTTACTAGCAACAGCTACGAGATGGGTGTCCTCGTAGACCTGCCAGGTAATCCAAAAAGGTACCGCTTCTGCCTGCTCCGGTAGGTAGGCTTTGGCACCTGCTGTGAGCCCGTGGACGCTACCGATATCGGTGGGTAGGGGCGGTAGCGCTAGCATCACCTGGTTAGGTTTAACAGATAGTCCGTGTCCGCTGGCCTTGAGAACTGCTTCTTTAGCGCACCAGAGCATCTGGCGTACCAGCCGGGCCTGATCCGGTAGGAGCGAATCCACGACACGTTTTTCGTAGTCAGCTAGTGCAATACGGTCAAAGCCGTCAAAGTAGTGGTCTCTTACCGTAATCAGGTCAATTCCAAGGGCAGTATCGGATGCTGAGTACACACCGGCGGCCAGGCCAAGGGCGCGCGCCATGTTCAGGTTTACTCCCTCAAGGCGGGGTTTTCCGTGGCTTGCTGACTTCAGGCAGAGACTGCAGGAGCGGTCTACGGGAATCTGTGAGGCTTCTGCATCCCTTACCCCGAGTACGGTAGCAGCGATACAGCGCATGAGGGTGTGCTGGGCCGCGTAGCTCATGGCCTCTTCGGGGCTTGCATACTCTGCGGCTCGCTTCTGCTCTGTCATACCAACGTAGGCCAGCCAGCTGACACCGTGCCCGCTCCGCAAGGTCTCCGGGGGCATCAGAAAGAGAGCCAGTCGGGTGTGACTTGCCCCGTCAACTATTGAAGCGTGAACCATGCTCCTATTCTAGCTGTGCCTACCCTCTTATAGCCGGGCGTAGAATGGAATGGCTAGTCCGTAGGAGGGTAGAGGAACCATGACCGAGAAAATAATTGCTGCTGCCGATGGATCTGCCCTGGGTAATCCCGGCCCCGCAGGCTGGGCCTGGTACATTGACGAAACCCGGTGGGCCGCCGGAGGGTGGGCTCACGGGACAAATAACATGGGTGAACTCAAAGCTGTTCTGGACCTCTTCGAGGCTACGGCGCACCTTCCTGAAACCCATCTGCACATTATCTGCGATAGCAAATACACCATTGATTCTATTAGCCGCTGGTTGCCGGGGTGGAAGAAGAAAGGCTGGAAGAAAGCGGACGGTAAGCCGGTACAGAATCTTGACCTCATGCAGGCACTGGATGCCGCCATTGAGGGCCGCTCCTATTCTTTTGAGTGGGTCAAGGGCCACACCGGCCACCCCCTCAATGAGGCGGCTGATCGGAGAGCTAATGAGGCTGCCCAAGCCTACCGCGATGGCGTGGAACCTCTGACCGGGCCTGGCTGGGGTAAGGGTGAGAGCTCGCAAGAGTTTCCTGATGACTCCGCGGCAGATACCCCTGACCCTGAGACTCTAGCGCCCACAGAGCAGGTAGCTGATGACGCGGTGGAAGAGGCCCGTAGCTGCGAACTGCAAACGCTGAACCCTTCAATCTACGGGTCTGAAAAGCTACTGGGCAGCTTGCTTCACCCGGAGCTAGCCTGGGTTGTTCCAACAGGCCAGGTAACTGACCGCGATACGGTCCTTCACTACCGTCTGCGTGCTTGTGCTAGTAGTGGGCCTGTCGAGGAAGTCTTGGCAACTGAGTTAGGTACTGAGGCAACCCTGCTAGTAACCAGAGTGCCTACGGATAAGGGCCTGCTGATCCGTTCAAGTACCTGGGTGCTTACTGGCGGTAGCTGGAAGCTCCGCTACCGCCAGGACACCCGAGCCTAGCCGACAAACATTGAGGCGTTAGCCAGTTCGGTATCGGAGTAGTTGATGCCGGCCCGTGATAGGGCCTCGTTGATTTGGGCAATGGACTCTTCGACCTGTCGCTGGGTATTGCGCCAGTTAGTTAGGACCCCCTGAAAGTTGGCAGAGGCTGAGCCGGTCCATGATCCCTGCAGATCCTGGAGGGAGGTGGTGAGCGCATTGACCTCTGAAACGATGGTATCTACCTGGCCGCGGGCTTGGGCTGACTTGCTGGCGATGAGGTCTGCATCGACGTTGAACTGTGCCATGGGAGGCTCTCCTTTTGCATAAAGATTGGGTCGTTGGCTACCGGTGCCGGTGTCTAACTGGCTACCGGTGTTTTGACACTAGCCCCCTCACCTGGCGCGGACTACCCCCGTGTGATGGTGTGGAAAACCCCGGTTCGGGTGGGCCACCTAAACCGGGGCGTTTAACGTCAATCGTAAGCCCAAAATGATGTAAATGCGTCTGCAATATGAAGCTCGCCCGGCATTTATACACAAGTGTTCTCCCGGGGCAAGACCGCCTACTTTTGCCGGGGGAGAGCAACCGGGCCTGTATGGGTGCTGTACTGGGGGAGCCTGATAGTGAAAGTGGCACCGCCGCCTTCGGTTTCTTCAATACTGATTGAGCCATCGTGCTGGCTAACAATAGCCGCTACAATCGCCAGGCCCAGGCCAGTCCCGCCTGTCTCCCTGGTCCGGGAGGTATCTGCCCGGTAGAACCGTTCAAAGACGCGTTCGGCATCCTCACCGTGGATGCCCGGGCCGTGATCTCGCACCTGGAGCATGGAGGTCCAGCTACCGTCGATACCGGGAACAGAACCCACCGCTATTTCAATGGGGGAGCCGGCGGGCGTGTAACGCAGGGCATTGGTCATGAGGTTGGCTAGCACCTGGCGTAGCCGTTGCTCATCACCCCAGACCAGGGCCGTAAGCGCCTCTGCGCCTTCGAGGCCGACTACCTCAATGGTTCGGTCGGGTTCAGAAGCAAAGGCGTCGTTGGCGGCATCCTGGGCTAGTCTGAGCAGGTCTACCTGAGCGTTCTCTGTCACTCGCCGTTCGTCTAGCCGTGCCAGGGTCAGGAGATCTTCTACCAGCTGGCCCATGCGCTTTGACTCGGATTCAATCCGGTCCATAGCCATAGCAACAGCCTCGTCGTTAGGTAGCCCGCCCATACGGTAAAGCTCAGAGTAACCACGGATGGACACCAGCGGGGTTCTGAGCTCATGCGAGGCATCGCCTACAAAACGCCTCATTTTAACTTCAGAGCGTTTTTGCGCGTCAAAGGCCTCCTCAATATGGGAGAGCATGGTGTTGAGTGAGGTAGTGAGATGGCCGATTTCGTTGTAGGGGCTGTAGTTCTCGATACGCTGAGAAAGATCGCCTGCCGCAATCTGGGCGGCGGTCTGTTCTACCCTTGCCAGCGGCTCAAAGGCTCGGGTGACAATGACCCAGGTCAGGGCTATGGAGGCAAGCAAAGTAGCCACGCCAAAGAGTAAGGTCAGGCCGCCTACGATGGCTACGGTCTGGTTGATCTGGGTGAGCGGTGCGGCAATGACCAGGGTCTGATGGGTCTCATCCACAGGGAAAGCGATCAGACGCCACTCGGTGTGCCCGCTTGACGAGCGGACCGTCAGCGCTGCCTTGTTGTATTTTTTGACGTTTTCAGCGGTCAGCCCAGAGATCAGGGGCGAGGAGGTTTCGTCGGCCAGAGTGGCTACCGGGCGCACAATCTTTCCGTCGCTATCAAGTAGGTAGGCCTCGTAGGGTATAAAAGTTCCCTCTGTTTGAGAGAGCTGCTGGTCTGCATACACTGCGGTGACCAGGTAGCTGTAGCTGGCCTCAATCTCATCATCGAGCTGGTCCATCATCTTGGCTCGAATGGCAGAAATAGCGACCAGAGACATGACCGAAATGGCCAGGGCCAGGAGCATAGACGTTAAAAGCACCAACTGGGTCCGCAATGAAAGCGAACCCAGCCGGTGCACAGAGAGACGAGAGCGCAAACTCTTACCCCTTAATTTTTGTTAGCTGTCCGTAACAGGTAGCCCACGCCACGCTTGGTGTGAATGAGCGGGGGGAGCTCCGGATCGTTGTCAATTTTGCGGCGCAGGTAAGAGATGTAGGACTCCACGATAGAGGCGTCGCCGTTGAAGTCGTACTCCCACACATGGTCAAGAATCTGCGCTTTGGAGAGCACCCGGTTGGGGTTGAGCATCAGGTAGCGCAGCAGCTTGAATTCGGTGGGGGAGAGGTCGATTTCGCGGTCGCCACGGAAAACCTCGTGGGCATCGTCATCAAGAATTAGGTCATCAACCCGCAGGCGTGAATCTTCTTCGTGCTGGGGCTGAGTGCGTCGCAGCACGGCGCGGATCCGAGCTACCACTTCATCAAGGCTAAAGGGCTTAGTGACGTAGTCGTCACCGCCGACGGTAAGGCCGGTGACCTTGTCCTCGGTGTCGTCTTTAGCGGTGAGGAAGAGCACGGGAAAGAGGCGGCCGGAGCTGCGCAGCTTACGGGTGACAGTAAAGCCATCCATATCAGGCAACATGACGTCAAGGACGGCCAGGTCGGGGGACTCAGTTTCGGCCTTATCAAGGGCTTCACGCCCGTTGGACGCCGTAACAACCTCAAAACCTGCAAAGCGCAGGGAAGTTGCCAGCAACTCTAAAATGTTGGGCTCGTCATCGACGACCAATAATTTTGCTTCAGGTTCTTTGATGTTCACAGTTCTATTGTGCGCTTATTACCTGTGCGCTACCTGTGCACAGCTGGGCGCTTCGCTGGGTATTAGGGAAAGGTTGGGTCTGATGCGCGCAGAAACGCGAGCCGAGAGGGACAGCTCCAGTCTAGCTTGTTCGGCGGCGAAGCAGAGTAAAGAAAAGAGCCGCTAATAAGGCCATGAAAGCGACCGGGAGCACCATCAGCGGGATAATACTCAGGATATGGGGAGCTGAGCCGGTCGCCCATTTAAGCAGAAGCATAGCCAGCCCAGAGATAGCACTCAGAATCATGAGGGCAAGAGAGCTCACCCCCAAAGAACGGATGGTCTTGCCGTAGGGGAGCTCGGGGGTTTCAGAAAAGTCAGAGTCCATACCCAATAAGGTATCAAGATTAGGCCGCCTCGGAGGGCACGTTCTGAGAAGGTAGTGGGAGGGAAACCCCACAACTCGCGCTAGCCTGCTTTAATAGAGGGTATGACTGAAGTGGTAAAAGACGGGCTCCAAGAAACCGGTAGCGATAAGTTCTTGCTACCCCCTGCCCCTGATTCTTCTGCGGAGCAGGGTTTAGGGCTTGAAAAGGACCAGGCACCGGCTCCCGAGCCGACCCTGGGCCTACCTACCCGCCGGCGTCGAACCAGCAAAGTTGATGCCGTCCTTGCCGCCGCTAAAGATGTAGCTCTTGCGGGGCTGGCTGACATTGCACCCGAAAACTCTATTGGCCCGGTCCACCACCTGCGCGGTGAAGAAGAGCGGCTCACCACCCACCTCTTTGAATGTGACCTCCCTGGCTACAGGGGCTGGTTCTGGTTTGCCACGCTCTCCCGCGCCCCGCGTTCTAAGGTCGCAACCGTCTGCGAAATTGGGCTGATACCGGGTGACGATGCTCTTCTTGCCCCTGCCTGGGTTCCCTGGGCTGACCGCCTGCGCCCCGAAGACCGCGAGGACCTTGATTACGATCAGGAAATACCCGAAGGCGACGCGGCAGACTTTGAGGGCGAATATGCCGAGAGTAAGTCAGCTTCAACCCCGGTGGCCGCTACCCAAGAATGAGTGGGCTGTTGCAATCAGGGCCTCCACCTGTGACCGGAAAGCCTAGAACTTTCCGGTCACTGTGGATTTTTAACTACCGAATCTGGTTTATCGGTGCCCTAATTTCTAATATCGGCACCTGGATGCAACGTACAGCCCAGGACTGGCTGGTTTTTAACGACCTGTCCAGCCATGACTCTACCCAGATGGGTATCGTGATAGCTCTCCAGTTCGCCCCACCGCTTTTGTTGTCCCCCTACGCTGGTGCACTAGCTGACCGGGGTAACCGCCGGAAAATTCTGATGTGGACCCAGGGCCTTATGGGGCTTCTTGCCCTCGGCCTGGGCCTACTGGTGCTCTCTGGGCATGTTGCTATCTGGCAGGTCTACCTTTTTGCGCTCGCCCTGGGCCTGGTTTCTACCCTTGACGCGCCGGTACGTTCCACCCTGGTTTCTGAATTGGTATCGGATAAAGACCTACCCAACGCCGTTGCCCTGAACTCCATGTCCTTTAACGTGGCGCGCATGATCGGCCCGGCCTGCGCCGGTTTGCTGGTGGTTCTTGTGGGTACGGGGCCGGTCTTCTTGATTAATACCTTCTCTTTTGCTGCCATGATGGCAGCTATTCTCGCTCTGCGTACCTCGGAGCTAAGGCCTCTGCCCCGTTCATCGGCGGCCCAGAGCCGTATCCGTGACGGCTTTGGCTACCTTAGGGGCCGCCCCGACATCGTTGTGGTGATGGTAGCGGCCTTCCTCATCGGCACTTTTGGCCTTAACACAGCCCTCAACATTGCTGCCATGGCAACCACCGAATTTGGGCAGGGTGCTGGGGAATTCGGTGTGCTGAACTCGGTGGTAGCTATCGGCTCGGTAGCCGGTACACTCTTAGCTGCTCGGCGAGATACCCCACGGATGCGGTTCATGTTCGCATCCTGCCTGGGGTTTGGCGTGGCTACAGCGCTCGCGGCGCTGGCTCCCAGTCTCTGGCTCTTTGCTCTGGCACTGATTCCTCTGGGGTTGATGGCGCTGACTATTATTACTTCTGCCAACGCCTATGTGCAGGTGACCACCGAGCCTGAAATGCGCGGGCGGGTTATGAGTATCTATATGGCTGTCTTTATTGGTGGAACCCCTATCGGTTCTCCCTTGGTGGGGCTGGTTAACGATATCTTTGGGGCGCGTTGGGGGCTGGGTGTGGCCTCTGCGTCGGGTTTCCTGGCCGCTCTTCTGGGGCTGGTATGGATTATGAAGTACCGGCACCTGCACCTGCGCTATGACCGCTCAGTACCTACCCGCCTGGTTCTGCGCGCTCAGCAAAGCCCCGCTGCTGAGGGCACTGAGCCGCCGCCTGTGACAGCTGCAATTGATATCCAGGAGCCACGCTAGACTTTCACGTGGCATAAAAAGCCGCCCCGCACTGCCTCTAGGAGGTGAAACGGGGCGGCCCGGTCTTAAGAGCCGGAAGCTTTTTAGCCCGCGGTCTGCTCGACCAGGTAGTCGATACAGTTCAGCAAAGCTGATACATCGTCGGGGTCAATCGCGGTAAAGGTCGCAATGCGGAGCTGGTTGCGGCCCAGCTTGCGGTAGGGCTCGGTATCGACGATACCGTTAGCACGTAGCGCCTTAGCGATAGCTGCCGCGTCAATGCTGTCATCAAAGTCCACGGTGGTAATCACGTTTGAGCGCTCTGCCGGATTGGCTACAAAGGGGCTGGCAAAGTCTGACTCTTCTGCCCAGCGGTAGACTCTGCCTGCTGAGTCAGCGGTACGGGCCGATGCAAAGGCTAGACCGCCTTGTTCATTGAGCCACTTGAGCTGTTCGTTGAGCATGATCAGGGTGGCCAGTGCGGGGGTGTTGTAGGTTTGGTTCTTGCGTGAGTTATCGATAGCGGTTACCAGGTTGAGGGAGTCAGGAATCCAGCGGCCTGAGTCCTGAATCCGCTGTGCCCGTTCCAGGGCGGCGGGTGACCAGAGCCCCAACCAGAGGCCGCCGTCGGAGGCAAAGTTCTTCTGGGCTGAGAAATAATAGACATCAGCCTGCGAGATATCAAGGTCAAGGCCTCCTGCGGCGCTGGTTGCATCGATGAGAACCAGGGCGTTTTCACCGGCGCCTTGGGGGCGGCTGACGGGTGCGAAAACACCGGTTGAGGTTTCGTTGTGAGGCCAAGCGTATACATCAACACCTTCCTCAGCGTGGGCAACCGGCCTAGTCCCTGCAGGGCTGGTCAAGACGGTAGAGTCTGCCAGGAAAGGAGCGGCCTGGGTGGCGGCTGCGAACTTAGAGCCGAACTCACCAAAGGTGAGGTGCTGGGCTTTGTTCTTGATCAGCCCAAAGGTGGCGGCATCCCAGAAAGCAGTAGCTCCGCCGTTACCAAGAATTACCTCGTAGCCCTCGGGCGCAGAGTAGAAAGAACGCAGACCCTCACGGATTTCACTGACCAGGTTCTTGACAGGGGCCTGTCGGTGGGAGGTTCCCATAAGATGCTGGCCTGCCGCTTGAACAGCGGCAAGCTGTTCGGGGCGAACCTTTGAAGGGCCGGCACCAAAACGGCCATCGGCTGGGAGCATATGGGATGGAATGGTGGGGAAGTCGGTCACGGTGTCTCCTCGTAAAAAGTAGGGGCTAAGCGCAGATAGCGGATGCGTGGAAAGGGGGAGGGTGCTATCTGCTGTCCTACTCTTTCTATTGTGACGGTGATAGGGGTGCTTGTCGGCTAGGGCGGGGCAAGAACCGCAAAAGAGGGGCTGAAATTTACAGAGTGAGAAGCAAGAGGGTAGAACTGTGCAAACCTGATCGGGCAGGGTCACACCCAAAAGCCTGGGCACGGCATACAATTAATGATAATGACTGCACTGTTTGCCTAGCCCTAGCGGGGTGGGCTCGGAACGAGAGGAGAAGGCATGACTGACCTGATTGATACTACTGAGATGTATCTGCGAACTGTGCTCGAACTTGAAGAAGAGGGTATTACCCCTATGCGAGCTCGAATCGCCGAACGCCTTGAACACTCTGGGCCTACCGTCTCCCAGACTGTTGCCCGTATGGAACGACACGGCCTGTTGACTGTAGCGAGCGACCGTTCTCTTCAACTCACCGATGAAGGCCGCCACAAGGCTGTTGAGGTAATGCGTAAGCACCGTCTTGCTGAACGCCTACTGGCCGATGTGATTGGTTTAGAAATGGAGTACATCCACGAAGAAGCCTGCCGCTGGGAGCATGTGATGAGCGAGCGAGTGGAACGTCGTCTCCTGGAACTCCTCAACGAACCTAAGTTCTCGCCTTACGGTAATGCTATTCCTGGTTTGGAGGAGCTGGGTGCACAGAGCCAAGAGAACGATGGACGTACAGTCACCATGTCGATTGCGGCTAAAGATTCCGATGAGGATGACCGGTTTACCGTCTCTCGTCTGCCAGAGTTTATTCAGACAGATGTTGAGCTATTAAAGCGCTTAGGTGATGCAGGAATTGTCTACGGCGCAACTGTTTCTATTGTGGGGCGTAAGGACGGCTCCGTTCTGGTGCACGCCGATGGTGAAGATGAGTCCTTGATCCTGAACGCTGAGGTAGCAGAAGCTATCGTCGTCAAAAGGTAACATCTTGGTAACAGAAAAGAGGCTTGGGCGAGCGCCTAGGCCTCTTTTTTGTTATCAAACTGTTATATTCGCTGCTTCCGGGAGACGGCAGGGGCGCGGTGATGGGTCCTGGGGCCCTCAGTAGTACCGTCCAGTGAAGTTTTTTAATTAAGTGGCGGGTTTCTCATTGGTGCCCCCTGATGGGAGGGCGCGGTGGCTCCTGGGGTAAAAAACTCTTCTTTATATGACCCCAGTCACCATAATTTCAGCTTGTCAGAACGGGTTTTTTGATAGCTTTCAGAGCTTTGTTCCCGAGGTGTGACCTGTAGGCAATAGATAACCCTGCTTACTTTCTAGGGTTGGAAGCCGCGACTTTTGTAATCAAAACGTGACAATATCTGAAAGTGTGTGTAGTGTTTTGATTTGTGCTCATCACTGGTCGGATTAGCACCCTGCGGACTGAACGCCTAGTTCTGCCACGGTTCACAGGTTCACTCACAAACATCATCAGGCAGAAGCGGGGGACCCAACTTTGGGATCCTGTACTAGGAGCCCTTGGGGTTAAGTTACCTTCACCGGTAGCCGAGCGTACTTCATGTTCGAACCCGACAGCTCACCTCGTCCGGCAATGGAGGAAAACACAATGACTAAGTCAACTATCATTCGCAATGCAGGTATCGTTGCAGCTTCAGGTGCCATGCTGGCCGCTTCAGTTGCTCCCGCAAACGCTTTTGCAGTAGCAGAAACCGCTACCGCTCCCGTTCAGTCCGCTCCTGCGCTGGCTGTATACGACAACCAGGCTTACAACTCCTACAGCTACAACTACGAAACCGTTGCCCCTGTAGAAAATACCTCTGTTGTAACCACTCAGTCCAACACCGTCGCTGAGCTTCCCAGCAACGTCGATCTCTCCACCGCTCGTGAAACCGTTCTGGCAGCTGCTTACGACGGCCTCGGTGGCGCCTACGTATGGGGTGGCAAGTCCTACAAGGCTTGGGACTGCTCAGGCTTCGTATCCTACGTTTACGCTCAGGCTGGCATCAACCTGACCGCCTACACCTACGCTATGGCAACCCAGCTCACCCCTACCGCTAACCCCCAGCCCGGTGACATCGTTTTCACTAACGGTTATGCACACGTTGGTATCTACGTTGGCAACGGCCAGATGATCTCAGCGCTGAACCCCTCACAGGGCACCATGCTGACCGCTGTTGACGGTGGCGGCTTCATGCCTGTTGACGGTTACTACACCGCAGGTATCTAATAAGACTTCACCCTAGGGTCCTGCTAAGGCGAATAGCCTCGGCTTCCCTGAGGTAGTCCAACCACAGTTTTCCTGGTCGTAAGAGAAAGCTGTGAGTATTAAAGAATTCCTACCACACATCACACGGTATGGATCCCCCTAGTAGGCCTAAGCCTGCTAATGCGCACCAGACGACCAGCTGGGGCGCATTTTTTATCCCCTTTTTCTATTCCCTTACGCGCAGCTAGGATATAGCCTATGGCACCTCAATTTGAAAGCCCCAGGAATGCATCGGATCAAGAGTTTACCTATATGGCTGTGGGTATGATTGCCGGGGCGGTCCCCGGAATTGTTATTGGTCTGCTTATCGCCCTTTTGGTTGGCCACGCTGCTATGTGGGTATCGATTACCGGTGGTGTGGGTATCGTCATCGGCTTGCTGATCTCGCGTGCCCTCTACCGTAAAAAGCAGCAGAAGCTCCCGTAGGAAAAGGGCTGCTAGGGCTATAAAAAGAATGTTCATTCTCTCATAAGCTGAGGTCTAAACGCGAAAAACCCACCTACCAGAGTAGGTGGGTTTCTCTGTCTGTGCCCTCGAATGGATTCGAACCATCGACACCCGCTTTAGGAGAGCGGTGCTCTATCCCCTGAGCTACGAGGGCAGGCAACCCCATCAGTTTACAGCATTGAGGAGCTAACTCTAAATACAGGCCGTGTGTGAGCTCGTCATTCAAAGCCCCTTGCCGGGGTACTCCTTGACCCCGAACTCAGGCTTATGACTGGCCGGGTAGCTCACCGCGTGAGAAAGCATCAACCTTAGAGCGGACAAGACGTACAGCCAGATACCCTAGCTGAAGCAGGCAGAGTACAAAGAGTCCCCAGCGAAGTGCTATGAGCAAAGAAGCCAAAGCTGTAGCGGAGCTGAGCGGGTTGGCAATAGCCTGATCCAGCGCAAAACCACCGGCCATAAATACACCGGCGTAGGCAAGAGGAAGGGCGAGCATCAGCCGGCCCAGAAGCAGCTCAAAGCGGGAAGCCCTAACCATATTCCACCAGGTAAAAGCAAAAATGAGGGGTAAAATCAGGCCCGTTGAGCGGTGCACAATCTGGTAGCTACGGATACCTTCTTCGCCCAGGCCAGATGCCAGAGCCTCTAGGTGCTCAGCATCAAAGCTAGCCATGAGTTCAGGGGCAGTCACACCTGCAACTGTCGAAATACCGGGCAATAAGATGAGGTAGTAGTAGAGAAGGAAGAGGGCTGTGACCGTGAAAGCCACTCCCACAAAGATATAGGAGCCGCCGCCTTTTTCCGGTTGGGCAGCTAACTCCGCTGCGCTGTAGTCGGTGATAACCCGCGGTTCTGCCTGTGCCTTTAGTCTGGACCGTGCTGCAGGCGGGGAGGGAGCGGGGGAGTGCACTTGTGTGTTCTCGCCATAGAGGCGCTTCTTCTGACCTTTTGAAAGACCCATACTGTCTATCTTATCTGTCAGCTAAAAGCTGGGGCCTCGAAAGTATGTTCGCCTAAAATGGTTATTTGACGGTTGAATCAGGAAAAGAGCCCACCATGTTTGATGACGATGATTTTATGCCCACCTCTCGGGCACCCAGGCCTCAGGGCGAAAGCGCAGAAGAGGCCCCGCCTATGGGCCAACCTGGGGGAGGGTACTACGATGAACCCGACTGGCTCCCTAGTCAAGAGCCTGCACCGGTTCCCACCGCCCCAGCTGATCTGGCTGAGCTCGACTTCCTGCCACCCTCCTACCAGATGGGTGGTGCTCAGTTTGGCGGTCCTTCCCGTCAGCCCGCTTGGCAGGTCCAACCGCATAGGCTCCTTGAAGGCCTGAACGAGCACCAGGCTGCAGCCGTTGAACACGCTGGCTCGCCTCTGCTCATCGTTGCTGGTGCAGGATCCGGTAAAACCCGCGTCCTCACCCACCGTATTGCCTACCTGCTGGCGGCTGGGCGTGCTCACCAGGGTCAGATCCTGGCTATTACCTTTACCAACAAAGCGGCCGCAGAGATGCGTGAACGTATTACCGACCTCGTTGGGCCAAAAGCTCAAAATATGTGGATTTCCACCTTCCACAGCTTCTGCGTGCGTCTACTTCGCCGTGAAGCTAAGAACCTGGGCCTTAAAACAACTTTCTCAATCTACGATTCTGCCGACTCCCAGCGCCTGCTAACCCTGATTATCAAACAGCTCAACCTGGACACTAAGAAGTTCACTGCTAAGGCCGTGGGCAACCGAATCTCCAACCTGAAGAATGAGCTGGTGACCGCCCAGCAGTTTGCCCAGGAAACCTCCCCCAGCGACCCCTGGGAAGCTGCCATCTCTAAGGTTTACAGCATCTATACCGAACGTCTCAAAGCGGCCCACTCACTTGACTTTGATGACCTGATCTTGGAAACCGTCAACCTGCTTCGGAATCACCCGCAGGTAGCCGAATACTACCGCCGCCGCTTCCGCCATATCCTGGTGGATGAGTACCAGGACACCAACCACGCCCAGTACCAGCTCGTTCGCCAGCTGGTGGGGGCTCCCGCTCAAGGCCCGGAACCCGGTGCGCCAGGGCCCTACCCCGATGCCTACCCTCCGGCAGAGCTGACCGTTGTGGGCGACTCTGACCAGTCCATCTATGCCTTCCGCGGTGCTGATATTCGCAATATCACCGATTTTGAGCAGGATTACCCCACTGCTCGCACCATTTTGCTGGAACAGAACTACCGCTCAACCCAGAACATCCTGAGCGCGGCTAATGCCGTGATTGAACGCAACCCCGGCCGCAGGCCCAAGAAACTCTGGACAGCCAGCGGTGATGGCGCAAAAATTACCGGCTATGTGGCCGAATCTGAGCAGGCCGAAGCACGTTATATCGCCCAGGAGATTGACCGCCTGCGTGACGAGTACGGAACCGCGCCGGGTGATATTGCGGTCTTCTACCGGACCAACGCCCAATCCCGTACCCTGGAAGAAATGCTCATGCGAGTTGGTCTGCCCTACCGGGTGGTGGGCGGCACTCGCTTCTACGAACGCAAAGAAATTAAAGACGCCCTGAGCTACCTGCGAGTTCTCGTCAACCCCGATGATGATATCAACCTGCGCCGGATTCTCAACGAGCCTAAGCGCGGTATCGGAACTAAATCGGAGAGTGTGGTTGCCGACTACGCACGAGCCAACCGCATCTCTTTCATGGCAGCCCTGCGCCAGGGTACCGAAGTTCCGGGGCTGGGCTCTGCCGCGGTTAAGAAGCTGGCCGTTTTTTCCCAGCTCATCGACGACCTGGCCCAGATCGCACAGACTGAGTCTGCCGCTACCTGCCTAGAAGCCGTCCTGGAACAGAGCGGCTACCTGGCTGCCCTGCGTGAATCCAAGGATATTCAGGACGAGTCCCGGGTAGAAAACCTATCGGAACTGGTAGATGCTGTCCGCGAGTTTGAGATTGATAACCCCGGTGCAAGCCTCGAGGACTTCTTGGAGCACGTTGCCCTGGTCGCTGACGCTGACCAGATTCCCAACAAGCCAAAGCAGGACCAGGAAGGCGGCCCCAGCGCTGCTCAGATTGCGGCAGAGGTTGCCGAGGCTCGTTCTCAGGGCGTAGTTACCCTCATGACCCTACACACGGCTAAGGGCCTAGAGTTTCCGGTGGTCTTCCTCACCGGTATGGAGCACGGACTCTTCCCTCACCAGCGTGCCCTGACCGATGACTCGGAGATGAGTGAGGAACGCCGACTGGCTTACGTTGGCCTGACTCGCGCGATGGAACGGCTTTACCTGACTCGTGCCGAGAACCGGTCTATGTGGGGCCAGAGCCAGTTCAACCCACCCTCTCCTTTCCTTGAAGAGATTCCCGAGGAACTTATCGAATGGAAACGTACCGGCTCCACTTATTCGATGGGTGGCCTTAGCTACGGCGGTGCCTACGCTGGCGGCAGGGGCGCTTGGCGGTCAGAAACTGGCACACCGGCTTACGGAAGCTCTAGCTACTCTGCTCGCTTCGATCAACCTCAGCGCAGGTCTTCCCCCTCGATAGCTGAAGTGAACGGTTCTGCCTCCTACGGCTATGCCGCCGCAGCAGGCAAGGTCTCGCGGGTACAGCAGAATAAGGAAATTCCCCTACTCTCCGTCGGCGATACTGTAGAGCACACAACTTTCGGTGAGGGTAAGGTTCTGGCACTTGAAGGGACAGGAGACAAAACGGTGGCTAAAGTTCGTTTTGCCCGCGAAGAAAAGCGACTGCTTCTGCGCTATGCGCCATTGACCAAGAAAGATAGCTAATCGTGGCCGCTAGCGCCCTAAGGGGGTATCATGCCTTTGCCGGTTCTCTATCATGCCACAATGAGGTAGCTCGATGAACAATGACAGTAGTTTGCCCTCGGTTGCTGAGGAGTTCGCTCATGCCATGGACGAGGTCACCGATACCCGTATCCAGCTTCAGGAAATATCTGACCTGTCGCTCTTCCGGCTTGAAGTGGACCCTGCTAGCTCCGCCGCTCACCGTTTAGAAAAGGTACTGGGAGTTTCCCTCCCCGAATTACCCGGCCAGGTCAGCGGTGACGCATTAGCCCGCTACATGCTCTACGGTACCCGACAGGTCGTAGCCTGCCTTTATGTCGAAGCAGGGGTCTACCTGGTCGTGACCCGCGTTGATCCGGTGAAACTAGGGCGAGCTTTAGCTACTGCCCTAGGGAATGATGAGGGTCTGGTTCTTGATGTATCAGTTAACCGCACCGTCCTTAACCTTAGCGGGCAAGCAGCTGCGCAGGTGATTGACCAAGTTGTAGCTTTTGACTTCCCACCCGATGTCTTTAAACCGGGGCAGGCCATGAGCTGCCGGGTTTCTGAAGCCAGGATTATGCTATGGCGTATTGATGAGATGGAGTACCTCATGGTTCCGAGGGCTTCAGACACAGCACCGTTCTTGGTCAATATCTTGGATGCCTGTGCCCTCCTTAAGTAGCTGAGCCTAGCTCTGCTAACTCGATCGTACTTAACTGGGTCGCTCAATATAACTTGATAAGTTAGCTCCCTTGCTGTGAAGTGCGCTAAAGTTGCTCATGGAGAGGCTTCTGTGTGCTCTGGCTCTCGCTGGGGGCACGTGGAGGCTTCGCATTTGTAAAGGCCTGGCCCACACGGCCCGGCACGACTTCGACGAAGAAGGACACTCCTGTGGACCTGTTTGAATACCAGGCACGAGATCTCTTTGAGAAGCACGGTGTACCCGTGCTCCAGGGCATCGTAGCTACCACCCCAGAAGAAGCAAAAGCCGCTGCCGAAAAAATTGGTGGCGTCACCGTTGTCAAAGCACAGGTCAAGGTAGGCGGCCGCGGTAAAGCGGGCGGCGTTAAGGTTGCTAAGACCGCCGATGAAGCCTACGAGTATGCTCAGCAGATTCTGGGCATGGACATTAAAGGCCACACCGTTCACCGCGTGATGATTGCTCAGGGCGCTGACATTGCCGAAGAGTACTATTTCTCTATGCTGCTTGACCGGGCTAACCGCTCCTACCTGGCTATGTGTTCGGTGGAAGGCGGCGTGGATATTGAAACTCTGGCCGTTGAGCGCCCCGAGGCTCTGGCCAAGGTAGACATCAACCCCATTGAGGGAATTAGCCCCGCTAAGGCCGCTGAAATCGTTGAGACAGCTGGCTTTGCCGAGGACACCCGCCAGGCTGTAGCCGCTGTACTGGTCAAGCTGGGCGAGGTCTACAAGAAGGAAGATGCCACCCTGGTGGAGGTCAACCCGCTGGTCAAGACCGGTGACGGCAAGATTCTGGCACTGGATGGCAAGGTCTCCCTGGACGATAACGCAGAGTTCCGCCAGCCCGATCACGAGGCCCTGGTCGATAAGAGCGCAGAGAACCCCCTCGAAGCCAAGGCCAAGGAAAACGAACTGAACTACGTCAAGCTCGATGGTCAGGTCGGCATCATCGGTAACGGTGCGGGCCTGGTTATGTCCACCCTGGACGTTGTAGCCTACGCTGGCGAGAACCACGGCAAGGTCAAGCCCGCTAACTTCCTGGATATCGGTGGCGGCGCTTCTGCTGAGGTTATGGCCGCTGGTCTGGATATCATCCTCAACGATGAGCAGGTCAAGTCTGTGTTCGTCAATGTCTTTGGTGGTATTACCTCCTGTGACGCTGTTGCTAACGGTATCGTTCAGGCTCTTGAGATCCTGGGCGATAAGGCAACCAAGCCCCTGGTCGTTCGCCTTGACGGTAACAACGTGGAAGAAGGCCGCCGCATTCTTTCTGAGGCCAACCACCCGCTTGTACACCTGGCCGAGACTATGGACTCCGGTGCCGATAAGGCCGCCGAGCTGGCTTACAACGCTTAATTCACCGCGAAAACACAGATTTAGAAGGTTTTTATTATGTCTATCTTTTTGAACAAGGACTCTAAGGTCATCGTTCAGGGCATCACCGGCGGTGAAGGTACTAAGCACACCGCCCGTATGCTGGCCGCTGGTACCCAGATTGTGGGCGGCGTTAACGCCCGCAAGGCTGGCACCACCGTTACTCACAAGGACGCTTCGGGCCAGGACATCGAGCTGAAGGTTTTTGGCTCTGTGGCTGAAGCTATCCAGGAGACCGGCGCAGACGTTTCAATCGTCTTTGTACCCCCGGCCTTTACCAAGGACGCTGTTATTGAAGCGATTGACGCTGAGGTTCCCCTGGTGGTTGTCATCACCGAGGGCGTGCCCGTAGGTGATACTGCCGAATTCTGGGCCTACGCCAAGAGCAAGGTCAATGCTGAGGGCAAGCATGTCACCCGCATCATTGGCCCCAACTGCCCCGGTATCATTACCCCCGGTGAATCCCTGGTGGGTATTACCCCCGCCAACATCACCGGCAAGGGCAAAATCGGTCTGGTATCTAAGTCAGGCACCCTGACCTACCAGATGATGTTTGAGCTGCGCGATATTGGCTTTACCACCGCTATCGGTATTGGCGGTGATCCCATTATTGGCACCACCCACATTGACGCTCTGGAGGCTTTTGAAGCTGACCCTGAGACCGAAGCGATTGTGATGATTGGTGAGATTGGTGGTGATGCTGAGGAGCGTGCCGCTGAGTTTATCAAGGCTCATGTGACCAAGCCTGTTGTTGGCTATGTGGCTGGTTTTACCGCTCCTGAGGGTAAGACTATGGGCCATGCTGGTGCGATTGTCTCTGGTTCTTCGGGTACCGCTCAGGCTAAGAAGGAGGCCTTGGAAGCTGCTGGTGTGAAGGTGGGTAAGACTCCTTCTGAGGCTGCTCAGCTCATGCGTGAGATTTTTGCCTCTTAGAAAGTAGCCTTTCTCTAATTATTAGAAGATAGAGAAGGACAGATAAGTATCTGAGCAGGGGTTGGAGCTATAGGCTCCAACCCCTGCCTTTTGCCGGTCAACAAGAGCAAGTAGGTCAGGGCTGATGGGCGGGCAAGAACTAGCGGATAGGGGCAAGGCGCTAGCTAGCCTAAAGGGTATTGAGGCCAGGGGGCGGTAGCTTGAGACAGTGATCCTGAGCGCTTGCTCAGAGAGATTGCTGGCTAGGCCAGAGCCACATTAAAGGCCAGCCCCAGCAAGTAGGTAGCCAGGGCAGCTCCGTAGCCAATAGCTAGCTGACGTAAGCCACGTTTGAAAGGTGAAGCACCGGAGAGTAGGCCCACCACGCCACCGGTTAGCATGAGGGCAAGGCCTACCAGCAACATGGCTAGCAACATAGCGAATGGACCCTGTACCCCAAAGATGTAGGGCAGGATCGGAATGAGAGCGCCGGAGGCAAAGAAGCAGAAGCTTGAGGCGGCAGCTCCCACATCGCTACCCAGCGCACCGTGTTCTACCCCCGCTTCCTGATCCTCCTCAAGGTCGCGGAAAGAGAGTGAGGGGTCGCAGTCGCAGGTGAAGTGCCCAAAGCGTTCCATGGCACGGTGGCGGGCTGCCTCCTCGCTCATACCGCGGGCCTTGTAAATCAGCTCTAACTCATTCTGGTTAATATCGAGCTGGTGGGCTACATCGAGGGTGACCTGGGTGGGGCGGGAGGCGTCGAGTAGCTCGCGCTGGGAACGGACCGATACAAACTCACCGGCAGCCATAGAAAGCGCGCCTGCCAACAGGCCTGCGACACCAGAAAGAAGAATCATAGAGTTGCTGACCCCGCTAGCGCCAACACCCATGATGAGCGCAGCATTAGAGACAAGGCCGTCATTTGCGCCAAAGACAGCGGCGCGGAAGTTGCCAGAAAGCTTTTCTCGGCCAGCGGTAGAAAGGGCTCGAATGATTTCCTCATGGATAGCCTCATCGGCTGCCATAGCCTCAGTTGCATCGGGATCCTCCGCGTAGGGGGAGCGTCCCTCGGCTCTTTGGGCTAGGGCAAGAACGAAGACTGAGCCAAAATTTTTGGCTAGAAGTTCAAGAATACGGGCCGAGACCGAAGGTTTGGGCTCAGGAAAAGCGTGTTCTCCAAGAAGCTGGCGCCAGTGATTCTGGTGGCGGTATTCGGCCTGGGCTACTTGGCCTAAGATTTCTGCCTCTTTACCGTGGGTGCGTTCAGCCAGCGCAGCGTAAATGCGAGCTTCGGAGATTTCTTCTGCTAAATAACGCCGCCAGCGGCGAATTTGGGCCTTGCTGGGTGTTGTGCAGGGGGCAGTATATGGGGTGGGTGCTGTCACGATCTTTTACTCTTAGGTCTGGAGCTGGTAGCGCTGGGGCGAGCCCCCTGTGGCTGACTCTTACTCTAGTCATAGACTGGGACCGGTGGCAACGGTCAGCTAGAGCCCCGGGGGATATGTTGTAAATCACATAAATGGTTTATGGTCTTTGGTGGGTAGAGCAGGGGCTGGCTAAGATCCCTTTGGGGAGAGTGTTGTACCCAGTCAGTTGCGCTGAGGTTAGCCTTGCTTACCTTCTGTTTTAGGCAGAATACCTTGTCAAATCAGGGTTTCCTTATTATGATTTACTCAGAATAAGCCTTGAAATGGTGGCAGGGACAGCGTAAGGTTGGAACTACACAGCAGGCCGAAACCCACAGCTTGGGATCGACCTGATTACCTAACAGGAAGTTTAAGAATCATGAGCAAATACGCATCATTTACCGTACCGGGCCTCACCGAAGAGTCTGGCCACCACGTAGCTGACGTCCTCCAGCTCCGCCTGCACGCCCTCAATGACCTGCACCTGGTCCTCAAGCATGCTCACTGGAATGTCGTTGGCCCCAACTTCATCGCAGTCCACGAAATGCTGGACCCCCAGGTAGACCAGGTGCGCGGCTTTGTTGATGCCATCGCAGAGCGCATGGCTACCATGGGTGTTTCCCCCAACGGTCTCTCAGGCGACCTGGTAGAAAAGCGCACCTGGGCCGGATATGATGTTGACCGTGCTGACGCTATGACCCATATCCGTGCTCTTAATGACGTCTATAGCGCTGTTATCGAAGACCACCGTGCTGCTATTGCTAAGGTGGGCGATATTGACCCTATTACCGAAGATTTGCTGATCGGTCAGACTGCCGAACTGGAGCTCTTCCAGTGGTTCCTGCGCAGTCACCTCGAAGATGGGCAGGGTAACCTCAGCTAGCAGGTAACCCTCGCAACTCAAAAGCCGGGGTGGCTCACCGTCAAGAGGTGGGCCACCCCGGCTTTGTGGTACCTGCTTCTTGTGAGGACTAAGAAGGGTGGGCCTAAAATGGGGGAGTGAGCCAAATGCAAAAAACCTCAGCCAATCACCTACCTCCGCAGGGCCCTCAGCTGGGTGCTCCTGGTGAGGCCCGGTCACACCCCTACTTGATGAGACAGGGCGGGCTCCTGACCAGGGCTATTTTCTACCTGGCTGTTCCCTGGGCACTTCTCTCGGCCCTGTGGGTGGTTGCTGGGCGCTCCCTGTTTGGTGCCGGCGGTAGCCTGCTGCCAATTTTCGCCATCTCACTAGGGCCGATCCTGGCGGGTCTGATGCTAGCGGCAGCCTACTTCTCGGGCAAAGAAATGAAATTACAAAAAGCTGGTAAACGGGCAGGTCTACCGCCGAGGACCGCGCTTGTCTGGGGTGCCACCTGGCTGATGGCCCTCATCTTCGGTTTTTTGGTCCCCGACCGCCTGGATGGAACTGTTGTCTCGGCGGCATCGTCACTACTGGGGGGTGACTTTATTGGGCTCTCAGCCGGTTTCGGCAACCCAGCCGGTATCCTCACTTACGCCTTTGCAACTGCCTCCCTGCTCCTTTCCCTGAGTAACTGGCGGCGAGCTGAATCGGTCTCCCGCGGTGTCGATGATGCTGTCAAGGAAGAATTGGAGCGGGCAGAATCCATATATGATTTCTTGGATTGAGCTAGCCGGACTCGGTGGATTGGCCTTCTTGCTCGGTGGGTCAAGGGTGGGGAAGGCCTCAGTTATCTGGTGTATATAAGTTGAGTGTAGTAGACTCAATTATGAGTTGAGTGAAGTACACTCAACCTTAGGGAAAAGACCTACTAGCTCAGGAGAAAAATGTCAGCTCAATTCACCAGTAAAAGCCAAGAGGCCTTATCGGCCGCCAACCTTAACGCCCAAACCGCAGGCAACCCCACCCTCGATACACCCCACCTGCTCAAAGCCTTGCTTGACCAGCGCCAGGGCGTAGCGGTTGCGGTCCTCAAAGCCGCAGGGATCGATGTTGATGCACTCTCAGTTGCGGCATCCACCGAAATCTCCAAGCTCCCCAAAGCATCAGGAGAATCCACCGCCCAAGCACAGCCCTCACGGGCCCTGCTGAGCGCCATTCAAACAGCCCAGGCTAAAGCCGGAACATTCGGAGACACCTACATCTCCACCGAAATCCTCCTGCTCGCCCTAGCTGCAGGTAACGACGCAACCGCCCGTGCCCTCACCGCCGCAGGTGCCAGCGAAAAAACCCTAGAAGAAACCATCCCCCCAGTCCGAGGAGACCGCACCGTGAGCACCCCCGACCCTGAAGGCACTTTCGGTGCCCTCGAACAGTACGGCACCGACCTCACTGCCATCGCCCGCGAAGGCAAACTTGATCCCGTCATCGGCCGAGACAGCGAGATCCGCCGCGTCATACAGGTACTTTCCCGCCGCACCAAGAACAACCCCGTACTGATCGGGCAACCCGGTGTCGGTAAGACCGCCGTCGTCGAAGGCCTAGCCCAACGCATGGTCTCCGGCGACGTACCCGAAACCCTGCGCGGCAAAACCCTTATCTCCCTGGACCTGGGTGCCATGGTCGCCGGTGCCAAATACCGTGGTGAATTCGAAGAACGCCTTAAAGCCGTACTCGAAGACATCAAAAAATCCGAAGGCCAAATCGTCACCTTCATTGACGAAATCCACACCGTCGTCGGTGCCGGTGCCAGCGAGGGCTCCATGGATGCGGGCAATATGCTCAAGCCCATGCTAGCCCGCGGCGAACTACGCCTGATCGGTGCCACCACCCTGGACGAATACCGCGAAAACATCGAAAAAGACGCCGCCCTGGAACGCCGCTTCCAGCAAGTCTTTGTCGGTGAGCCTTCTGTGGAAGACACCATCGGCATTCTACGCGGCCTCAAAGAACGCTACGAAGCCCACCACAAGGTAGCCATCGCAGACTCCGCCCTGGTCGCCGCCGCCAACCTTTCCAACCGTTACATTCCCTCCCGCCAGCTCCCCGACAAGGCCATCGACCTGATCGACGAGGCCGCCTCGCGCCTGCGCATGGAAATCGACTCGGCACCCGAAGAAATCGACGTCCTCCGCCGTGCCGTAGACCGCCTCACCATGGAAGAACTGGCGCTCGCCAACGAAACCGACCCCGCTTCCCTCGAACGCCTAGATGCCCTACGTGCAGATATGGCCGACAAGAAGGAAGAACTCGACGCCCTCAACGCCCGCTGGGAAGCTGAGAAAGCCGGACTCAACCGAGTGGGCGACCTCAAAACCCAAATAGACGAGCTGCGTTCCAAAGCAGAAGTAGCCCAACGCGAAGGCAACCTGGCAGAAGCCTCCCGGATCCTTTACGGCGAAATCCCCGCCCTTGAAGCGCAACTGGCCGAAGCTCAGCGGGCAGAGAGCAGCGCCCAGCAAGAATCCATGGTCTCCGAAGAAGTCACAGCTGACGAAATCGCCGAAGTTATCTCCGCCTGGACCGGTATCCCCGCAGGTCGTATGCTCCAAGGCGAATCCGAAAAGCTCCTGCACATGGAAGAAGAACTCGGCAAACGGCTGATCGGCCAGAAGAAAGCTGTCGCCGCCGTAGCCGATGCCGTGCGCCGCTCCCGCGCCGGTATCTCCGACCCCGACCGGCCCATCGGTTCCTTCCTCTTCCTGGGCCCCACCGGTGTCGGTAAAACCGAGCTGGCCAAGGCTCTGGCTGAGTTCCAGTTCGACGATGAGCGTGCCCTCGTCCGTATTGACATGAGCGAATACGCCGAAAAGCACGCCGTCGCCCGCCTAGTCGGGGCCCCTCCCGGATACGTCGGCTACGAAGAAGGCGGTCAGCTCACCGAAGCAGTCCGCCGCCGCCCCTACTCCGTCCTTCTACTTGACGAGGTCGAAAAAGCCCACCCCGAAGTCTTCGATATCCTGCTCCAGGTTCTTGACGACGGCCGCCTCACTGACGGCCAGGGCCGCACCGTTGACTTCCGTAACGTCATCCTCATCCTGACCTCCAACCTGGGCTCTCAGTTCCTGATCGACCAGAACCTGGACGATGAGAGCCGCAAGAGCGCAGTTATGAACACGGTCAACGCCGCCTTCAAACCGGAGTTCCTCAACCGCCTGGACGAGCTCATCATCTTTGAGCCACTGAGCGCAGAGGACCTGTCCTCCATCGTGGCCTTGCAAATCAAGTCCATGGCCCGCCGCTTGGAGGACCGCCGACTGACCCTGGATGTCACCCCTGCCGCCACCGAGTGGCTGGGACTAGCAGGCTACGACCCCGCCTACGGCGCCCGTCCCCTGCGCCGCCTGGTTCAGCGAGAAATCGGTGACCGCCTGGCACGAGGAATCCTTGCAGGGACTATCAAGGACGGTGACACCGTCCGGGTGGATATTAACCCCGATGTAGCCGTGGAAGGCCTGGTCCTTACAGCCAGCTAACCCTCCTTCACCGCAGGTGCAAGGTCGGTCGGCAAGCTTCCTTCCTGCCCGGCTCGCTGGCGCTCGCTGAACAATTCATGTCAGCCCCAGCCAGCTTGCCTCCCCCTTGCACCTGCCAGGGCTGATGCTGCGGAGATACTCACCTACACTGGAAGAGTGAGAGAGAACCAACCGCATCACCGGGGAGAAAGACTCGATACCCGCTACGCGGGCGAGCCCACCCACCTGACCGAGCAGGCCCACATCGCTGCCACCCACGCCGCCGCCCTGCGCTCTATCGAACGGGTCGTCCACGAAACTACCCCGCCCACCGACCCCGAAGTTGCCTGCCGGGGCATCCAGGAACTCCTTACCGACGGGGCAGTGCTGGCCCTGACCGGGGCAGGCATATCTACCGGCTCAGGAATACCCGACTACCGGGGCCCCGCCGGATCACTGCGCAACCACCGGCCCATGACCTACCAAGAATTTCTCTACGACCCCCAAGCCCGCCACCGCTACTGGGCCCGCTCCTTCGTCGGCTGGCGGCAGATGAGCCGCGCCCACCCCAACACCGCCCACTACCTACTGGCCGAGCTCGAAAACAGCGGGCACCTCACCGGCATCATCACCCAAAACGTAGACGGCCTGCACACCGCTGCCGGGAGCCGTACCGTGCTCCCGCTCCACGGAGACCTCTCCACCATCCAATGCCTCGAATGTGGCGCCCAAGAAGCCCGCACCAGCCTTGATGTTCGCATTAACGACGCTAACCCAGGCTACCTTGAGAGGGTCACCGGCCCTTCCCTACAGGTCAACCCCGACGGTGATGTAGACCTAGACGCTACCTTTATCCGCGACTTTCAGATGGTCGGTTGCCTTGCCTGCGGCTCTACCCGTCTCAAACCTGCCGTGGTCTACTTTGGCGAACCCGTCCCCGCCACCAGAAAAACCCGTGTCCAAGACCTCCTAGAGCAATCCCGCTCCCTGCTCGTACTCGGATCCTCCCTGGCTGTCATGAGTAGCTACAAGATAGCCCTCGATGCCGTCCGTTCAGGAAAGCCCCTGGCTATCATTAACCGCGGACCGGGCCGCGCTGATCGCCGCGCAACCTATCTTTGGCGCGAAGACCTTGCAGAAGCGCTTTATCTGCTCAGGGGCAATTCCTCAAGACTCACTTAACTCTGGAGACTAAATCTCTGAATCTAGAGCGTAAAAGGGTGAGCTTCCTGGGTGGAAGTAGCTCGTAATATGAGGGGTCTTCCCTATTTTTTATGCTTCTTACATCTCACTGGGCGAACAGACAAGCAAATATGCTTAAAACAAGGTACCCTTGTATACGGAAAAGACTGAAAGATTTTCTGGTTCTCCCTTGAGCACGGATGGGTAGCCAGATACGAGCGATAAAGAGGGGGTCTCGCCATGGGGCGCGGCCGTCAAAAGGCTAAAGCAACTCGGCAGGCTCGGGAGATGAAATATTTCAGCCCCGATACTGATTACACGGCACTCGAACGTGAACTGAGAACAAGTGGCAAATCCAAGCCTAAGGCGTCTGCTCATCACTACGATGATGAGGACGACTACTCGGATTATGTGGATAAGTACGCCGATGAATACCTGGAGAAGTAAGACCGCCTCCTTATGATGCGGGTTCTTACCTCACCCAGCCCTAAAGGACCTGCTGGCAGCAAATGCTAGCAGGCCCTTTTATTTTATGCCCCCAGGAAGTACTGTCCCAAGGAGAAGAGGCAAGACGAGGGTTTTTGACAGGCATAGGAGGGCTTAAAAGGGGTACAGTTGAGGTAGTTACAGACCCAATAATCGCCCTTGGCCAACCACACCCAGCACACATCATCTCAATGAAAATACTTGTCGTTACGCACTACTATCCGCCCGAAATTGGTGCGCCTCAGCGCCGTTGGTCGGCTCTGGTAAAACGCTGGCAGAAATCAGGACACCAGGTGACCGTTTTCTGTCCGCCGCCCCACTACCCGGATGCGGAGGCCAGCCGATTCCTGCGTGAAAAGCACCGGGATACTCCGCGTATTCACCGAGGTAAGTATGGGGAGCGTGTCTTACGTCTTCCCTATCTTCTCCACGGTCCTTCCGGAGTAACCCGGTTGGCTGATCAGATTATTACCGCTACCAGCTCGGTGGGTAAAGCCTTGATCCTGGCTCTCGGCGGGGATCGCTTCGATGTTGTTGTTGCAACCGTCCCGGGGCTGCCTTCGGCCTACGCCGGTATCGCTATTAAAAAGCTTCTGCGTGTGCCCCTGGTTCTTGAACTGCGCGATGCCTGGCCCGATATTGTGGCCAGACCCAGCCAAGAAATCAGTGGTATCGCCCTGCGTGAGCGGGTAAAGCGCCGCTTCTCACGGTCCTTTACCCGAGCCCAGCGGCAGGCCGATGTACTGGTTACCGTTACTCACCGCTTCGCCCGAAAACTGCGTGGGCGCAACATGCAGGAGGTCGTAACTATCACTAACGGGGTCACCCCAACTATGTTTCACAGCAGGATAGATCCGGCCCCCCAACGCCCAGGTCAACTCCGTCTGCTCTATTCTGGGACGGTTGGTCGTTCCCAGGGGCTTATCACCCTCTTGCAGGCTCTAGAAATGGCCCAAAAAGCCCAACCCGAGACCCGCTTTAAACTCCGTATTGTGGGGGAGGGAGCAGAACGGCAGATGCTCCAGGACTACGCCAGGGCAAGGAACCTACCCGTCAAGTTCCAGCCTTTACAGCCCCGCTCGCAGGTCCGTAAAAACTATAAATGGTGCGATGCCACGATTGTTTCGCTCAAAAATACCCCGGCTTTTGAACGCACCGTACCCTCCAAACTGTATGAACTGCTGACCGTGCCCCGTTTTCCCATAGCCCTGGTCACCGGCGAAGCTGCTGACATTATGCAAGCGGTGGGGGTAGGTGCCCTGGTAGAGCCTGAGAACCCTCAGGAACTGGCTGACCTGTGGTGCCGCCTGGCAACCGATCGTTCACTGCTCCAGGTGGGTCATGCAGGTCGTGACTTTATCTTCAAGAACTATAACTACGACCAGCTAGCCCAGCGCTACCTCACGGTGCTCGAAAAGGCGGTAGAGACAGGCAGGACACACTCATGAGCCTGCCACAAGGAGCATCACAGCTAGCCTACCTGGCAAAGAATGCGACTCTTGCCGTCCGTATTAGTGTGGGTGCCCTGGGCACAGACCCCGCCGTTTTTGCGGTTCAAGCCACGCGGCGGCTCCCCGCTGGCCCCCGTCAGCTTCTGGGTACCGGTCTGAGCCGTACACCCTGGGTGGGAACCCAAGCCATGGGCGCACTGATGACCGGGGATAAGGAAGCACTGGCGCTTTCAGAACAGCGCCTTCGGGCAGGGCAAAGACGCGCAGATAGTATCAGCACCCGGCTGGGTTGGGAGGTACTGGCTGCTGCCAACCTGGTTGACCTGGAACACGACAAGAACTTGCCCCCGGTTACCCTGGCGCGGGCGCTGTGGTCGGCTGGTCGCCTGACCGAAGCATGCGCGATAGCAAACACCAGCGGAAAGAAAAGACTGGCTAAAAAACTCGCAGCTGAGGCCACCCTCCTGCAAGAAACATGGTTTCCCCAGCTGAACGAAAACTCACCGGCTACCGGCGCCGCTCGGCCCGGTCGTAGACCCTTTGCCCTGCACCTGATTACTAACTCTCTACCTGCAACCCAGTCTGGCTACACCCTACGAACCCACCGCCTACTGACCGCCCTGGCGCAGCGCGGGGTAAACCTGCGGGCAGAGACCCGCACCGGCTACCCCGTGACCGTCGGTAAGCTCGATGCCCTCCCCACCGCAAGGGTCGAAGGTATTACCTACCGGCGTCACCTACCCTGGAAACTGGCGTCGTATCAGCCCCAGAAAATCGAGCAGTGGGTCAGGCACCTAGCTTACAGCTACGCGGATAACCCGCCAGCCCTCATCCATACCACCACCCATTTCCATAACGGGCTGGTGGCTCGATCCCTGGCCCGGTACTGGAATATCCCCTGGGTCTACGAGGTACGCGGTATCTTGGAAGAAACCTGGCTTTCCCACCAGCCTGAGGCGCGCCGCGAGAGCGCCGCCGCCAGCGAACGGTTCGCTCTCACCCGAGCCCGGGAAACCCAGATCATGCAGGCCGCTGACCACCTCATTACTCTCTCCGAGACCATGAAGCGTACCCTGGTGGAGCGGGGCCTGGAGCCTCAAAAAATCACGGTGGTTCCCAACAGCGTTGATGAGAGCCTCTTTGACCTTGACCTGACCCCGGCTCAGGCCCGCCAGAAACTGGGGCTGAGCGCTGAGGGCTTCTGGTACGGCTCGGTTAGCTCACTGGTACCTTATGAGGGCTTCGATACCCTCATCCGGGCGCTAGCGGTGGTGCGCCAGCAGGGTATTGACGCGCGGCTGATGCTGGCCGGTGACGGTAGTGACCGGGTGCGTCTTGAAGCTCTGACCCGCTCCCTGGGCCTAGAAGAATACACCGTCTTTTTGGGTAAAGTAGACCCACACACCGCCTACACAGCCCACCAGGCTCTCGACGTTTTTACTGTGCCCCGAACCCGCGATAGGGTCTGCCAGAGTGTCACCCCGCTCAAACCCATTGAAGCTATGGCGCTGAACCGGCCTCTGCTTGTGAGCGACCTAGCCCCGCTGACCGAACTTGTTGAGAACCGGGTGACCGGACCCACCGGCCTAATCGCCAGTGCAGGGGACCCCGGCTCTTTTGCCCGGCAACTGTGCGCTCTGGCAACTGATGAGGACCTGCGCCGGGGTATGTCCCAGCAGGGGCGTATTTTTGCTCGAACCCGCACCTGGGCACAGAACGCCCGTACCGTCCAAGGAATCTATAATCGGCTGACTGACTCCTAAAAATGCTCACAATGGCCCGGAGGTTGAACACAAGCTCCGGGCCATTTCATTCTCTGTTTAGCGGTAGGAACCAAGGAGCACGGCGGCACCGCCGTCTACGCCCTTAGCGCCCTGCACATAGTCGGGGTTGTCCCTGTGCTGGCCGGTGTCGGCCTCAACGGTGCCCAGCACCCAGCTAGGCAGACCCCGCTGGTTGAGTCGGGCAAGAGCGGCATCAGCCACCGAGGGGTCAACCACGGCAATCATGCCCACACCCAGGTTGAGGGTGCGCTCAAGGTCTGCCCGGGGCACAGATCCTAGTTCCCCGATCAGGCGGAAGATAGCCGGAATCTCCCAGGTGGAGCGGTCTACCATACCCACGGTACCTACCGGCAGAACGCGTGCCAGGTTAGCGGCTAAGCCGCCACCGGTCACATGCGAGAAACCACGGATACCGGAACCGGTCTGGCCGTCCTCACCGTTGACGGGGAAAGCCTCAATCAGGTCCAGGCAGTCAGCAGTGTAAATGCGGGTAGGCTCCAGAAGTTCCTCACCTAGGGTACGGCCCAGCTCGGGGACCTGCCGCTGGTACTCCCAGCCCGCAAGGGAGAGCACCTTACGCACCAGTGAATAGCCGTTGGAGTGAATACCGGAAGACGCCATAGCAATCAGGACGTCGCCCTCGCGCACCCGGTCGGGGCCCAAGAGCTCATCGGCTTCAAGGATGCCGGTCGCAGCACCGGCAAGATCGTATTCGTCCTCAGCCAGCAAGCCGGGGTGCTCAGCGGTTTCACCACCTACCAGGGCGGTACCCGCCAAAGAACAGCCCTCAGCCACACCGCGCACAATATCGGCAATACGCTCGGGCACAACCTTGCCGGTTGCGATGTAGTCGGTCATAAAGAGCGGCCTGGCACCGGTTACCACGATGTCATCAACCACCATGCCCACCAGGTCATGCCCAATGGTGTGGTGGATATCGAGCTTCTGCGCAATAGCAACCTTGGTACCCACACCGTCGGTGGAGGTTGCCAGATAGGGCTTCTTATAGCCCTTGAGCACCGAGAGATCGAACAGGCCAGCAAAGCCACCCACGCCGCCTACTACACCGGCACCGTGGGTTGCTTTAACAGCGTCTTTCATGAGTTCAACGGCGCGGTCACCCGCTTCAACATCAACCCCCGCCGAAGCGTAGGTAACTGCGTTCTGGTTTTGGCTCATCAGCCTGCCTCTCGGTCGGTGCCGCACTCAGCGGCAGGGAGTGTGTCTTGGGGGAGTACCAAATCTTCAAGCTCAGCGTCGGGGCCGGGCTCGCAGCCTGGCCGTGCAGGTTGCGACTGCTGGGCCGGATCCTCAAATTTTTTTTCCAGTGAACTGGACCCGGCCCGAGTCTCAAGAGAAATAGCCTGGGCGTGGTCAGGCTTATGGGCTACTGGGCGTTCTACCGTCACCTCAGCAGCAGTTCCTGCTAGGGGGCCACCGGAGACCTTGTCCAGAATAGATTTACCGCGTCGGTCCTCATGCGGAAGCTCAATAGGATACTTACCGGTAAAGCAGGCAGTGCACAGGCGCTCGCGGGGCTGCTCGGTGGCTGCAATCATGCCATCTTCGGAGATATAACCCAGGGAATCAGCACTCAGCGACTGACGAATCTCATCAATGGTCAGCCCGTTAGCAATGAGTTCAGAGCGAGAAGCGAAATCAATACCGTAGAAGCAGGGCCACTTGACCGGAGGCGAAGAAATTCGAATGTGAACCTCCTTGGCTCCTGCCTCACGGAGCATCCGTACCAGGGCGCGCTGGGTATTGCCACGAACAATCGAGTCATCAATAACAACCAGGCGCTTACCCTCAACCACCGAACGCAGAGGGTTCAGCTTAAGGCGGATACCCAGCTGCCGGATAGTTTGAGAGGGCTGAATAAAGGTACGGCCAACGTAGGCATTTTTGACCAGGCCGTTACCGAAAGGAATACCAGACTCCTGGGCATAGCCAATAGCCGCAGGCGTTCCGGACTCCGGTGTGGGCATGACCAGGTCAGCTTCAACCTTGTGTTCACGGGCAAGTTGGCGGCCCATTTCCACCCGGGATTCGTAGACGCTTCGACCGGCAATCGTAGTATCGGGGCGGGCCAGATAGACATACTCAAAGACGCAACCGGCGGCTTGAGCTGAAGCAAACCGCTGGGAACGTAAACCGTCCTCGTCAATGGTGATGAACTCACCGGGTTCGACTTCTCGCACCAGGGAGGCGCCCACAATATCGAGGGCGGCAGTTTCAGAGGCAATGACCCAGCCTCGATCCAACCTACCCAAGACCAGAGGACGGACCCCCTGCGGGTCACGCGCGGCATATAGGGCCTGTTCGTCCATGAAAACCAGGCAGAAGGCCCCCGACAGGGTGGGCAGTAAGTCCAGTGCCGCTTCTTCTAAGCTCTCGAAGCTGTGTTCTTTCAGGAGCGCCGTAACAAGCGCAGTATCGGTAGTGTTACCCTGAGCCAGTTCACCACGTTCGGGGCGTTTACCCCCATTTTTTGCCAGGAGTCGGTCGTAGAGATCAGCCGAATTTACCAGGTTACCGTTGTGGGCCAGGGCCAGGGTCCCGTGCGGGGTATCCCCTAGAGTGGGCTGGGCGTTCTGCCAGATATTGCCACCGGTAGTGGAGTAACGGCAGTGCCCGATGGATAGATGCCCCTGCATAGCATTGAGGGTGGTCTCATCGAATACCTGGGATACCAGACCAATATCTTTATACACGCTGAGGTGCTTGCCGTCGCTGGTTGCGATACCGGCAGATTCCTGGCCTCGGTGTTGGAGGGCATATAGGCCATAGTAGGTAAGTTTTGCGACATCTTCGCCGGGAGCCCATACACCAAAGACACCACATTCATCTTTGGGGCCGTGGTCTACAGGGTCCAGGTCGAAGGAGAGCTTTCCGTCAGGACGAGCCAAGGTGGATTTTCCATCTCTTCTGTGGTGGTTATCTCGCCTTCACGCCTAGGATAAACGTGAGCGAGCGAACATTCCTAGTGTACCTGTCTGCGACCTAGGTGATAACAGGTATCCACATCTATGAAGAGAGTGTCGCCAAGAAACCCTTAGTCTTTGGTACTGATAGCTTTGTAGGTGGTGGTATGCCGGATTGAACGACGCTCCAGCAAGAGAGCCAGGCCGATGGCTGCTGCGGTACAGAGGGTGCCAAAGATAACGGCCATGACCCCGAAGACCGCTGCAAAGGTGTAGCTAGGGTTCTCCGGGCCCAGCGCGGTAACCACAAAAGCAACAACCAGGCCAATGAGCAGACCGGTGATAGCGAAGGCAGGCAAGGAGGGAGCTCTACGCACAGTAAGCTGGGCGCGCTCAGGTGCTGTGGCCGGTGAGAAGTGCTGGCCGGGGGCGGCCTGCTTATCCTGCTCAGTAAGGGGAGCCTGCGGCTCGGTGGGCTGACGGAACTTAGATAGAAGACTCATAGACACCAACGATACCAAGGTTTATCTTTCCGGGAGCGCGGCTAGAAGAGGGGCAGGCGCTCGCTGAGGTCTGATCGTAAACCCGAAGCAGAAATTTTAGAAAGAACCTGCTCCCAGCGGACCAGCCCCAGAGCAAGGCAACACCAGGTGTGGGCATCTGTTTCGACCACGTTGGGCGGAGTGCCGCGGGTGTGCCGTGGCCCGGCAATGCACTGGGTAACCCCGTAGGGGGGAACGCGTACCTCAACCGAATTTCCCGGTGCCAGGGTGGCCAGTTCCTCTAGGGAATAGCGGACAGCGGTGGCCCGCACCGACCGGGGTAGGGCGGCAAAGGCCTGGGTTCTTTCACCGTCGCTTGTGCCTGTGGTGAGCGCTAACCGTACCTGGGCCAGGGCGGCGGCACCGTTTTGCTCCGATATTTTGCGGCGGATAGCCACTAGAGCAGTCCCTCAAAAGCCCTGCCCGGTTCGATGGCTCCCACGGCAGCGCCACCACCGGTAATGGGGAAAGTTGTTGCGGCCACAGCCCGGTCCGCAAGTTCCCGGTCGATATAGCCTGCCGCTTGGAGGGCCCGGACAGCGGCCAGGGGAGCGGCACGGTTGGAACCGTCCAAGATTTTCAGAGCAACAGAGGCCCCGGACCGCAGGCCAATAGCCAGTACGCCTTCGGCACCGCGCTTGACCACGGCATCGAGCGCCTGACTCAAAAGGGTATCGGAGCTGTTATGGCCGTGGACGTACTCGGGGTAGTCCACCATTGCGGTGGCAACGGTGGCGGCGCGGGCATCGGCCTTAATGTTCTCCACCGCTGAACCCAGAGCGCTGTAGGCGCGTGCTAGGCCAGTGAGAGAAGTTGCACCGAGCGGGGCACCGCACCCGTCCACGGTAATGTGCTGGGGTTCCTCGCCGGTGAACTGCTCAATGGTGCGCATTACCAGCTCTTGGAGGGGGTGATCGGGGGAGAGATAGTCTTCGGTAGGCCAGCCCGACTTGACACAGCCCCACAGGAAGGCGGCGTGTTTACCGGAACAGTTGAAGGCCAGGCGCTGTTTGCCGTGGCCTGCTTTCAAGAGGGCCTGGTGGCTGGGCTCGTCGGCGGGCCAGGCCTGCGGGCAGAGCAGGTCATCGGCGCTCAGGCCGGCCTCGGCCAAGATGCCCTGGGCGACCGTCATGTGCTCAAAGGAGCCGGTGTGGGAGCCTGAAGCTAGGGCAATCTGTGCGCCCTGAAGCTCAGCGCCGGCGTTCATTGAGGCAATAGCCTGAAAGGGTTTGAGGGCAGACCGCGCGTAGATGAGCTCCTCCGGTGCCCCCAAGGCCAGGGCTGTATTACCGCTGGGGGAGAGCACCACCAGGGAGCCCACATGCCTGGACTCTATAAAGTTGCCTCGGGTAATGACTGCGAGTTCTGCTGCGCTACCGGCCTGAAAAGTGTGCATGGTTCAAGTGTAGCGGGCAGTCCTAGCGAGCGGTGAGGTCAGGATATGAAAAAACCCGCTCAATATGTGGTAGGAAAGCCCTGAAAGGTATATAAAAACGTGACCTAGCCGGTAGCCTAAAAGAATGAAGGTTTTGGTCTTGGGCCCTGGCGGTCGCGAACACGCAATTATCCGAGCTCTCCTACGAGATTCTGCTGTCACTGAGATTCACTCAGCCCCCGGTAACGCCGGGATTGCAGCCGATGTCCCCGTTCACGCAATTGATGCTAATGACCCCCGGGCAGCTGTCGCACTTGCGACCGATCTGGCCGTTGATTTAGTGGTTATTGGTCCCGAAGCGCCCCTGGTCGCCGGTGTCTCCGATGCTCTGCGCGAGCAGGGCTTCCCCGTTTTTGGCCCCTCCAAAGCTGCTGCTCTGCTTGAAGGCTCTAAAGCTTTCGCTAAAGAAGTCATGGCAAGTGCCGGTGTGCCGACCGCTATGGCTCACATTGCAACTAACCGGGCAGAAGCCGAATCAGCGCTGACCTCTTTTGGTGCCCCCTACGTTGTGAAAGATGACGGCCTGGCCGCAGGTAAGGGCGTTGTGGTCACCGATGACTACGATACTGCGCTGGCTCATGCCGAATCCTGCTTTGCCGCCGGAGGTGGCGTAGTCATTGAAGAGTTCCTGGACGGCCCCGAAGTCTCCCTGTTTGTCATTTCAGACGGTACTACCTGCCTGCCCCTGTCCCCAGCCCAAGATTTCAAGCGAATCTTTGACGGCGACCGTGGCCCCAACACCGGTGGCATGGGGGCCTACACCCCACTGCCCTGGCTCCCCGAAGGCTTTGTTGAAGATGTTATTGAACGGGTCGCCCAGCCCACCGTCGATGAGATGGCCCGTCGCGGAACCCCCTTTGTGGGCCTACTCTACTGCGGTCTAGCCGCTACCAGCCGCGGTATCAGGGTCATTGAGTTTAACGCCCGCTTTGGCGACCCCGAAACCCAGGTCGTTCTAGCCCGTCTGCGCACCCCGCTCGGTGCTCTACTTCTTGCCGCCGCTAAGGGTGAGCTACCCGCTGACCTCGCGCTTGACTGGGACCCCCGGAGCGCCGTGGACGTTGTTATTGCCTCCCAGAACTACCCCGATACCCCGCGCAAGGGTGACCCCATTAGCGGCCTTGCAAGGGCCGCCGCCCTGGAGAACGTGCACATAGACCACGCGGGCACAGCCAGCGTGAACGGCGAGACCGTGACTGCCGGTGGCCGCGTCTTAGCCGTGGTTGCCCTGGGCCAAACCCTTGATCAAGCACGCCAGGCCGCCTACGCTGGGGTCCAAGAGATTTCGTGGGAAGGCGCTCAATACCGTACCGATATTGCCCTGGCCGCTGTCAAAAACCGGATCACCATTCCCACCCCCTAAACTGCTGCGAGTGACTGCCCACCGTACCCACCGGCGGGCAGTCACTCCTTTATAGCTTCATTTACCCCACATGCTCACCCACAGGAGAACGCGATGAACCATACCCCTCTTGATATTCCAGGCTGGAAGCACGTTTACTCTGGCAAGGTACGCGACCTATATATCCCCGCCGAAGATACCCAGGATGTCACAGGTATCAACCTTAAAGACGATGCTGAATTACGTGCCGGTGCCGTGATGGTGGTTGCCTCCGACCGCATCAGCGCTTTTGACCAGGTACTGCCTACCGAGATCCCTGACAAGGGGAAGATTCTCACCCAGATATCCCTCTGGTGGTTTGACCAGCTTAAGGGGGTACCCAACCACGTGCTTTCCACCGATGTCCCCGAGGTTGTTGCTGGTCGCGCTATGATCTGTAAGTCACTGAACATGTTCCCGGTAGAGTGCATCGTGCGTGGATACCTGACCGGCTCCGGGCTGGCCTCCTACCAGAAGACCGGCAAGGTCAATGAGTATGAGCTACCTAGCGGACTGGTCGATGGCTCCCGTCTCGAACCGGCCCTGTTTACCCCCACCGGCAAAGCCGAAGTAGGGGAGCACGATGAACCTATCACCCGCCAGGAACTCGATGAAGAGGTGGGGGAGGCTATCGCTGACCGCCTGCAGGAGCTGACCCTCTACGTCTACGAAACCGCCGAGAAAATTGCCCGTGAACGGGGCATCATTCTGGCCGATACCAAGATTGAATTTGGCACAGACTCCTACCGGGGCGAAATTACCCTGGGTGATGAGGTCCTGACCCCCGACTCATCGAGGTTTTGGGATGCCACAGACTACGAGCCCGGCCGCCCACAGGCATCTTTCGACAAACAGTATGTGCGCGACTGGCTCAAGAGCGAAGAATCCGGCTGGGATGGCCTTGGCCCCGTGCCGGAGCTACCCGCCGATGTTGTGGAAAAGACCCGTGCCCGCTACATTGAAGCCTTCGAACGGCTGACCGGGCAGGAGTTTGTAGCCTAGCGGCTCGGCTTACAGGGGGAGGGAGTGCTCTAGGCTCCCTCCCCTTTGCTATGACATAGGTGTTGCGGGCTTAGGCCAGGTCACGGACCTTGCGATGATAGTCGGCGTGGGTAGCGCCAATCTCGGAGAGCGCATAGAACCAGCGGATATGTTCTGTCACGTGCATTTGTGCAGCTTGGGCATTGCCTGCTGCTACGGCCTTGTAGATGGCCCGGTGCTGTTCTTGGAGCCTGGATTTGGTGCTAGCCCAGTCCTCCAGGTAGGGCACGGCCTCCTGCACGTAGCTGACGGTGGCCAGATGAAGTGAGTCGATAACGGTATCCATAACGATGTTGCTCCCCAGCGAGGAAATCTCGTAGTGGAAACGCGTATCGCAGAAGTGGAAACGCTCATCGGAGATGTCGTCTCTATCCATCTCTTCGAGGTAGCGGCGGGCTGTTGCTAAAGACTCGGCGTGCTCGGGCAGGTGGGCCTGGGTGGCGGCTTTAGCCGCCGCCTCACCTTCGAGCAGAACACGGGTGCTGACAATATCTGCCACCGGTAGGGTGCGGGTGGCGATATGCATGCGTAGAGCCCAGCCCAGCGCGTCGGAAGGCTGAGAAACGACGACAGCACCGGATTTAGGGCCTGAGCCAACACCGGAACGGATTAGACCCACAGCGCTGAGAATACGCAGGGCTTCACGGACTGAGGCGCGGGAGATGCCGTACTCTTCGGCCAAGCTCCGTTCACCGGGGAGCCGGTCACCTAGGCGGAGCTGGCCGTGGCGTAGCCGGTTTTCAATGGATTCAAGCAGAGCAGTGTAAGTGGGTTCTTTGTCTTTCACGCGCTGACTTTCGGTTTGGGAAGGGCCTGGGGTAAGGGAAAGGGCGGGCAGTACAGGCTCTTGATGCCGGTACTGCTCCGCCCTTATGGGGTTACTGAGTACTACCTCAGCGGTGGGCTACTAAAACTTAGTGGCCACCGGTGATGTAAGGCTCAACAAGAACCCCGCTGAGAACGGTTGCCTGCAGGAAGACCAGAAGGCAAACCGCCAGGAGCAAGATAAGAGACCAGCCAAGAACTGCCTTGAAGATTTCGGACTCCCGGCCTTCCATATCAACCGAGGTAGCGGCGATAGCAAGGGACTGGGGCGAAATCATCTTACCGACAACACCGCCGGTGGTGTTAGCAGCCAGCATGAGCTCGGGGTGAGCACCGGTCATACCGTTAGCCTGCAGATGTTCAGCCGCGGTGACCTGGAGCTTGGAGAAGAGGGCGTTAGCTGAGGTATCTGAACCGGTTACAGCGGTGCCGACCCAGCCCAGCATGGGAGCCAGGAAGGCGTAGGCAACACCCAGTGAGGCAACGTACTGACCGATAGCGACGGTCTGGCCGGAGTAGTTCATGACATAGGCCAGGGCCAGAACCAAGGCGATGGTTACTGCTGACCAGCGCATCTTGTAGGCAACAGCACCGATTTCCTTGAAAGCATCACCCAGGGAGATCTTGTACTTGCCGTTTTCGTTGAAAATGGAGTAGAGAACCGCAACGATGATGCCCGAGATCAGCAGGTAGGTACCGGGGTTGCTCAACCAGGGCCAGGCGTAAACGGTCTTGACGGGCTCGCCTGAGGCGGTGAGCAGACGGTCTTTGAGCAGGGGCATATCGAAAGTGATCGCGGTGCTCTTGAGCCACTTGGCAACATCATCGATCAGGTTGGCCAGACCAAAGATGATCACAACAACCAGGTAGGGCATAAGCGCCATCCAGATACGACGACCGGGCAGGTGCTCAGCTTCGATGGGACCGGTGATACCGTAGCGCTCCCGGACGCCCTCAACACCGCGGGGCTTGACGAAGCGTAGGAAGACAACAGCCGTAGCGATGGAGACGATGCAGGCGATAACATCGGTTAGCTGGTAGACGAAGTAGGTTGCGGCCCACCACTGAGCGATAGCGAAGGAAGCGCCGATAACCGCTGCGTGCATCCAGGCATCCTTGAGACCCTGAACGCCGTCCAGGATCCAGAGCAGGATGAAGGGGACGAAGAAAGCGATGAAGGGAGCCTGGTGGCCAACGATTGCTGCGATATCGGCTGCTGACTTACCGCCAACATCACCTGCGGTGGTAATCGGGATAGCGACAGCACCGAAGGCAACGGGTGCGGTGTTAGCAATCAGAACGGTGGTAGCTGCCTTGAGGGGCTTGACACCCAGGGCCAGAATCATGGTTGCGGTAATTGCAACGGGGGCACCGAAGCCAGCCAGAGCTTCGAGTAGGCCGCCGAAGCAGAAAGCAATCAGGATGGCCTGGATACGTAGGTCGCCGCCGCCGATCAGGTCGAAGGTACGGCGCAGGTCTTCAAAGCGGCCTGAGAGCACGGTGATCTGGTAGAACCAGATAGCCATGAGAATAACCCAGACGATTGGGAAGATGCCGTAGATACCGCCACGGAAAGCGGACATGCCGGCCAAATCCCAGGGCATACCGAAGCCGAAGACGGCAACGAGGATAGCAACGAGAAGTGAGACCAAGCCTGAGACGTGGGCACGAGCCTTGACGCCTAGGAGCATGATAAAGAATGCAAGTAGCGGCAGGGCTGAGACCAGGGCGCTCAGCGCGAGGCTACCACCGACTGCGTCGGTTACAGCGGTATAGGTATTTTCCACTGCGTCCTCCTTATGTGATGTGTGGTGAGTGCTCCTGCCCTAAGCTGCGGGGAGAAGCCAAAAAATTTGTGGTCTAACCGCATGTGGTCAGACCATTGTTTTCGGGCTCTACGATACATGAGACTTCTCACGCTCACCAACTTTTGAGGGAATAAATTTTTGTCACCTTCCGTTCCTATGGCTTTCTACTCCCTTGGCCGCCTCCAGGCTTCTTGCTTTGTTGTTTCAGGTGAGATTGTGTGTTCTATGGGGGGTGGGTAGCCTCCTTGCCTCCGCCCCTGACTTCTGCCAGGAGAGGGCAGGGCAAGGTTATCTTATTTTGCACAAGAAAATATGACCTATTTAAAGTATTAAAATCTCTTATTTATCGTGTTAAATGAAGGATAAAGAAGCCAATCGAACGGGCATCTGCCTGTCTAGCCTTTCCCATCACGAAGTCCGTGTTTTTCACCTGCCCGTGTTAGGCCTCAGGCAGGCTCACTGCCACACTGAAGAAGAGAGAAATTAAGATGCGTGTCGCACTGTTTTCAACGTGCATCGTCGACGCAATGTACCCCAGGGTGGCTCAGGCTACTGTAGACATTCTGGAAGGTCTCGGTCACGAGGTTGTTTTTCCGCAGGGTCAGACCTGCTGTTCCCAGATGCATGTCAACTCGGGCTACTTTGACGATGCTTATCCCATCGTCAAGAACCACGTAAAGTCCTTTGAAGAATGGGATTTTGATGCGATTGTAGCGCCCTCTGGCTCCTGCGTTGCCTCTCTGGGGCACCAGCAACCCATGATTGCTGAGCGTGCAGGCGATACCGCCACCGCTCAGGCCGCTACTTCATTGGCCGCTCGTTCCTTTGAGCTCTCCCAATTCCTGATTGATGTCTGCGGTATTACCAATGCTGCCGAGCAGCTGGGCTCCTACTTCCCCGAGAAAGTCACCTACCACTCATCCTGCCACGGCATGCGTCTGCTGGGTCTGGGCACCCGCCAAGAAGACCTTATCCGCACCGTCGAAGGCTTGGAGTACACCCAGATTGAAGGCCTGGATCAGTGCTGTGGCTTCGGTGGCACTTTCTCCTTTAAGAATGCTGACACCTCCGGCGCAATGGTTGCCGACAAGGTCGAAAACATTGAAAAGACCGGTGCTTCAGTTTGCACCGGTGGCGACGCCTCCTGCTTGATGAACATTGGCGGCGCCCTCTCCCGCAAGGACTCAGCTGTGCGCACCGTACACTACGCCGAGATCCTAGCATCCACCAAGGACAACCCGCTCAAGGTCGATGGCCCCGTTGCTGTCACCGCAGGAGGTAAATAAACCATGTCAAGCACCGCACTCGGTATGCCCAAAGTCCGTCACGGCGTGGGCAATATCTTCGAATTTGAGCCCTTCCCCGAATACGCAGAACGTGAGCTTCAGAACGAGCAGCTGCGCTCCAACCTGGGTTTTGCCACCCATAAGATTCGCAACAAGCGCGCCGCTGTTATCTCGGAGCTATCAGACTGGCAGGACCTACGCACCGCCGGTTCCATGATCAAGCAGAAGGTCATGGCCAACCTAGACACCTACCTGGAAGAATTTGAGCGTAACTTTACCGCCAAGGGCGGTCATGTCCACTGGGCACGCGATGCCCATGAGGCCAACGAGATTGCCCTCAAACTGATCCAGGCTGAAGGCGTCACCGAGGTCAACAAGATCAAGTCCATGGCGACCGCAGAAACCGGCCTCAACGAGTTCCTCGAAGAGCACGGTATCTCAGCCATCGAGACCGACCTGGCAGAAGAAATCGTCCAGCTGGGCGATAACGACCGCCCCTCACACATTCTGGTACCCGCCATTCACCGCAACCGTACCGAAATCCGTGACATCTTCCTCAAGAAGATTGAGGGCGTCAACCCCAACCTGAGCAACGACCCTGCTGAACTGGCCGAGGCCTCACGTTTCCGTTTGCGCGAAAAGTTCCTGACCAATAAGGTCGCTATCTCCGGTGTAAACTTTGGTATCGCCGATACCGGCACCATGACCATCGTGGAGTCCGAAGGTAACGGCCGTATGTGCCTGACCCTGCCTGAAACCCTGATTACTTTCATGGGTATCGAGAAGATTCTGCCCACCGTTCAGGACTACGAGGTCTTCCTCCAGCTCCTGCCCCGCTCTTCTACCGGTGAGCGCATGAACCCCTATACCTCCATGTGGACCGGTGTCACACCTGGTGACGGCCCCCAGAACCTGCACGTTATCCTCATGGACAACGGCCGTACCGCAGCGCTGGCTGACCAGGTAGGCCGCCAGGCTCTGCACTGCATCCGCTGTTCAGCCTGTATGAACGTCTGCCCCGTCTACGAACGGGCAGGTGGCCACGCCTACGGGTCCACCTACCCCGGTCCCATTGGTGCTATCCTTTCACCCCAGCTGGGCGGCATTGAGAACGAACATAACGCGACCCTGCCTTTCGCCTCATCGCTGTGCGGTGCCTGCTATGACGCTTGCCCCGTCAAAATCAACATCCCCGAAGTGCTGGTTCACCTGCGCGGTAAGGCTGTGGACGCCGAAAAGGCTCAGGGCGAATTTGCCGGTGGCAAGAAAGACCGCCACCTGCAGATGGATGCCATGATGTTTGGCGCTAAGAAGCTCTTCTCCTCGGGCAAGATGATGGCACTGGCAACCAAGGGTCTGCCTGCCTCCAAGCTGATTACCGGCAAGAATCACAAGATCACCAAACTCCCCGGTATTGTGGGCGGCTGGACCGACTACCGTGACATTCCTGAACCCCCCAAGACCTCCTTCCGTAACCAGTGGAAGAAGGAACGCGGGCAGGCTCCCCAGCGTGTAGCTGGCGAGCGTGTTGATGTTCAGGCACTTATAGCCGCTAACCAGGCAAAGATCGCTGAGGCCCACGCTAACGCCGCGGCCGCTAACCCCATTGCCCCCAAGGAGGCTAACTAATGTCTGATGCAAAAGCAGAAATCCTGGGTCGCATCCGCGCCTCCCTATGGGACAGCCCTCAGCCCGCTGAACCTATCCGCAACTACCGCCGCGAGAGCGACAAAGGTATTGAGGAGATCACCGAGATTCTGATTGACCGCCTGGTTGATTACAAGGCCAATGTCTACCAGGAAACCGAGGAAACCATTGCCGAGCGTATCGCTGAGCTGCTGGGTAAGTCAGCTCGCTACGTGGTCCCCTCTGGCCTGAAGAGTCAGTGGCTGCCTGAAGACACCGCCGCCCGTTCCCGCATGGTGGACTCGGGCAACGCTAACAAGCCCGGTGCTCTGTCTGTGCGTGAACTCGACGCCGTTGACGCTGTGGTGACTTCATCCACCGTCTCCTGCGCGGAGACCGGCACTATTGCGCTCAACAGTACCGATCAGGAAGGCCGCCGCGCGATCTCGCTGGTACCCGACCACCACATCTGCGTGGTTCCCCTGGATACTGTTGTGGAGCTGATTCCCGAGACCGTCTCCCGCCTGGATTTCTCCCGGCCTGTGACCTGGATTTCGGGGCCGTCAGCAACCAGCGATATTGAGCTGATTCGCGTGGAGGGCGTACACGGCCCCCGCACCCTGGATGTCATTATCCTCAAATAGGCCTTTTGGTTAGGCCCTAGGGGAGTAGCTACCACTGATGATCTGGTAGCTACTCCCCTTTCTCTTTAACGAGGGGCATAACGCCGGTTGCTGCCTGCACAGCAGCCGAACGCTCTTGCTTCTTGGCGCTCCGGAGCTCTCTTGAATCCTTGGAGACTTCCGGAGTGGGGGTGGAGCTACCCTTAGCAACTGCTCCGATAGCGGATGCCCATAAGGGGAAGAGAAGAACTGTTAGGGCACCGCCGGTTACGAGCAGAGAAGCATTGTGCTCAGTGAGGAGGTTATGAGCTAGCGCTACCTCTGTGACCGCCACAATCATGGGCAGGCCAGCTGAGGCGTAGAGACCCAGTTGGAGCCGCTCCTGAGGAGTCTGCAAGCCTGAGCCGGTGTCTAAGAACCGTTCAGCTAGAACTACCGGTAGCCCGCGTACTAAGAGAATACCCAGGATTAAGGCTGCTAGGGTCAGGGGCTGTTCCCAGATAACTGAAACCGTGATTCCCATGCCGGAGCACACGAAGAAAAGGGGAATCAGGAAGGAAAAGCCCAGGGCCTCTAGACGTTTGGAGAATGGTTCGAAGGCTCCATCTGGGGTCAGCGAGCGTAAGATAACACCTGCGGCGAAGGCTCCTAGCACCACATCGAGATTAAAGACAGCAGCTACCATCATCAAGGTAGCCAGCAACAACATGGCTAGGCGGAGCATGGTTTGGCTAGTGGTGTTAGCCTCGGCGGCCATGGTTCTGCTTAAGCCAGGAATTTTTTCAAAAAGACGATGAGGCAGAATTGCTGAGAACAGGGCAACAAGCATGAAGGCCACCAAAATCAGAGCAGCCAGCCAAGGAGAATGCGATGAAAGGAGCAAGGACATAGCAAAGATGGGCAGAACCTCACCGATAGCCCCGTGAACCATGACGCTTTCACCTACCGTAGTTCCCGTTTTGCCGTGGCTTTTCAGTAAGGGAAGGAGGGTGCCCAAGGCTGTGGAGCTCATGGCGATACCAATGACCGCATAGACCGACAGATCCCCTTTGAAACCGGTCAAAACCATGGCAAGAAGCGAGCCCAGAGTGAAGCTCACAGCCCATGCGCCCGCGGCAAATCCACCCTGTCGACCGCGTAGTGAGGCTGTGTTGACCTCATAACCGGCTAGCAGGAAGAGTAAACCCAGCCCTAGGTCCTTGAGGAGGGAAACCCCTTCGTCACCGCTGGCAAGCCCTAAGACATGAGGGCCGATCAGGGTGCCAAATATGATGAGGAAAACAACGTCTGGAATCTTTTTGCGGACCAGGTTGCTGGCTAGAGGAGCCAGGAGTGCTACCAGCGAGATCCAAAAAATGGAGATATATTCGCTGGTTGTTGAGGAACCAGCGGCAAGAAGAGTTGTCGTTTCGCTCGCTCCAAAGGGCATAGAACGTCCTCTCATATGTCGTTTGTAAAAGACTAGTGACCAGCGACTACCCTACCGCCTTATGAGTCGGTGTTAGGCTATCTCTGAGTAAATGTGAGGGAGGACTATGCCAGACCATTCCGGAGCGGGCAGAATTATTGGTATCGACCTGGCGCGCTGTATCGCCCTGATTAGCATGTTTGTTGCCCACACTGCCCCGACGGGTGGCCCCGCTGGGCTACTTAACCTCAGTGAGTTCCTGACTGCGCCCCTATTCGCTCTGCTTCTGGGGGCCTCAGCTTTTTACTCATCCCAGCGCATGGGTTTCCCAAGTCTCTTTGCTAGCTCTGTTGTCCGTGCAATTGCACTGATTGCTCTGGGGCTCTATATCAGTAGCTGGGGGGCTCAGGTGGATATTGTGCTCCAGTACCTGGGCTTGCTCAGCCTCATCATGGCACCCCTGGTCTTTTTGCCGGCTTGGGCTTTGGGTGCCCTGGCGGTGGCCTGCTGGTGGTGGGCGGCCCCGGCTCGCACCTACTTTGCCGCAGATGCCGCTCAGGCTACCCTCAACGGTAGCTACACCGCCTACCTCTACGACTGGGCCTTTACCGGCCACAGCTACCAGGTGCTCACCCTGCTGACCTATGCCTGCCTGGGCGCTATCTTGGCCGCTGGCCTGGAAAGCTGGGGAGCTGTGGGAGATGCCGCAGTTGCGGTTGCCGGAACCGGTCTGACAGGCCTGCTGTTCTGGTACTCCCGAACTGCCGTTCCAGAATTCCTGCCCTACACCTCCAGTCGCCTAGAAATTGGGTTTAGCCTCAGTGCCTGTCTCGCGGTGGTGGGCTGGTCTTGTCTGCTGGCCCGAGTATTGAGCCAAGGTGAAGGGTTTCTGGCTCCCCTGGTGGCGGCCGGTCGTATGACCCTTTCTCTCTATGTTCTTCAGATCGCGGTTCTGGCTGCCTATTCGGTCTATGCCGTGGGCTACGGGCTACCTGCCCGTGATGACTCCTGGCCCATGATGTTCGGCCTGATTGTTCTGGCTCTACTCTTCGCCTGGGCTTGGCAACGGTTCTTGGGGCACACCTTCTTGAGACGTGGCCCCCTCGAAACAGCTCTGGCCTGGGTATCGGGTCGAGGCTAGCGGCCCATGAACCAGAAGCTACGGTTTGGGCCGTACGGGGTTGGCCTTGAGTGCTACTGAGTCGATGAGTAGTAGAGTAGGGGCCAAGGCACTATGAAGTAAGGAATCATCACCCCTATGCCACAGCTAAATCGCACGGCTCCCTGGAAACAGGATCCCACAAAAGAGCAGAAACCCCGACATACCTGGCTTAGGGTTCTGATCGCCCTGACCCTCGCCCTGGTCTGGTTGGGGGTTGCCGGAGTGGGTGGCCCCTACTTCGGTAAAATTTCTGAGGTCTCCACCAACTCGCAAACTGACTTCCTGCCTGCCTCGGCTGAATCAACCCGGGTCGTTCAAGAACAGGGCGACTTCTTGGGAACCGACGCCATTCCCGCAATCCTGGTATTTGAGGCCCAAGGCCAGCTGACCGACGCTCAGCGCACCTACCTGGAAGGTCTTACCGACCGGCTGGCCCAGAACGACACTTTCACCGGTGAGGCTTCACCCGTTATCTACTCAGAGGATGGACGGGCTGCCGAAATCATTCTGCCTATCAGCACCGAGGGTAAAACCGGTGACACTGTAGAAGCAATCCGGGAAGATATCAGCCAGGTCCCCGATGGACTGACCGGCTATGTGACCGGACCGGCTGGCTTTACCGCGGATCTGACGGAAGCCTTTGGCGGCATTGACGGCCTGCTTCTGATAGTGGCTTTGGCTGTTGTCTTTATTATTTTGTTGGTGGTTTACCGCTCACCACTACTACCCATTTTGGTGCTGACATCATCGGTGGTTGCGCTCTCGGGAGCTATCTTCGTGATTTGGCATATGGCTAATGCTGGTTGGGTCATGATTAACGGCCAGGTTCAGGGCATCTTGCTCATTCTTGTGGTGGGTGCGGCCACTGACTATTCCTTGCTCTATGTGGCCCGCTACCGTGAAGCCCTAACCCAGTACAGCTCCCGCTTCCAGGCCACTACCGTAGCCTGGAAAGGCTCCCTAGAACCAATCCTGGCTTCCGGTGGAACCGTGATCGCCGGTCTACTCTGTCTCTTACTTTCAGAACTTGCATCGAACAAGGCACTGGGCCCGGTAGCCGCAACCGGTATTGCGCTCTCTATGCTGGCGTCGTTGACCTTCCTGCCCGCCGTACTGGCTCTCTTTGGCCGTGTTGCCTTCTGGCCTGCCCGCCCCAAGTACGCAGGCCAGGTGCGCGAGGCCTCTACCGGCCTGTGGTCGCGCATCGCCTCCTTCGTAGCGGCTAAACCCCGTAAGGTTTGGTTGGCTACCGCACTTCTGCTGGCGGTCTTTGCGGGCTTCTCCACCACTTTCCAGGCAGAGGGCGTACGCCAGTCCGACCTGGTACTGGGTGCCTCCCAGGCTCGGGACGGCCAAAATGTGCTGGCTGAACACTTCCCAGGTGGCACTGGCTCCCCGGCCAACATTATCGTGCCCCTAGCGCAGAAAGATGCGGCTATTGCTGCTCTTGATCACCTTGAGGGCGTCAGCTCGGTTGCCGCTATTTCTGCTGATTCCCCGGCAGGAACCGTGCCGGTAGGGGCTTCTGCTGAGAGTCTGCCCCCCATCTTTGCTGCTGCCAGCCCCACCGAGGTAAACGGCCGCGTGATGCTCCAAGCAACCCTTGCTGATCCGGCTGATTCCACGCAGGCAGAAGCAACCATTCTGGAGATCCGTCAAGCCTTTGAGAGCCAGGCTCCTGAGGCCCTAGTGGGCGGGGCTAGCGCATCGGATTTGGATACTATCACCAGTGCCCAGCATGACCGGGCACTGATTATCCCGGTGGTGCTGGCAGTTATTTCGCTGATTCTAATGCTGCTCCTGCGCTCGATTCTAGCTCCGCTCATTCTGGTGGCCGCCACGGTACTGTCCTACCTGACTGCGCTGGGCGTCTCAGCCCTGGTCTTTAACCATATTTTCAAGTTCCCCGGCGCAGACCCCACCGTGCCTCTCTTCGGGTTCGTATTCCTGGTGGCTCTGGGCATTGATTACACCATCTTCCTGATGACACGGGTACGCGAAGAAACCCTGCTCACGGATACCAGGCAAGGCTTGCGCACCGCCCTGGTTGCAACCGGCGGGGTGATTACCTCAGCGGGTATCGTACTGGCTGCGACCTTTGCTGCCCTGGGCGTTATCCCGCTCATCTTCCTGGCTCAGCTGGCCTTTATCGTTGCCTTTGGTGTGCTTTTGGACGCTACCGTTGTGCGGGCTCTGCTGATACCGGCCCTGGTAGAGGACTTCGGTAAGAAAATCTGGTGGCCCTCTAAACTCTCAGGCTAGGACGGTAAACCCAAGGCGATAATCGTAATTACAAGAGCACTCCGGTGACCGGAGTTCTCTTGTAATTTTTTTGCCCGCTGTCTTTGCGGTCCTTAGCTCCTAGAAGCTGGTAAAAATTTATCCTTGGTGGATAAAGGCCAGGTAGTTAGCTATGAAGGTATCTGCTTTCTGCTGTTGCTCCCAATCAAGAATCAGTTTGCCTTCTGCACGGGCCTCTCGCGGTATGCGGATACCGAGACCCTGGCTGTCCATCAGGTCAGCACCTACAAAGTTAATAAGATGCTCCAGGCTTTTGAGAGCAAATTTGCCGTAGCTGGAGTTGGCAACCGAGGCAATACCCACCTTCTTACCGGCTAGGACAGTGGGAGTTCCTGGGGCTTCAGCAGGATCGGGCCGTGAGGCCCAGTCGATCAAGTTTTTGAGGCGAGCGGGGTAAGCGCCGTTGTATTCGGGAGAGACAATAAGTAGCCCGTCTGCCTGCTTAATATCGGCGCGGAGCTGGGCAATAATAGCTCGGGTGGGGAACTCATCATTCTGACTGAGTAAGGGTATATGGGAGTAGTTGTAGACTTCTGCCTCAAGGCCCCTAGCCTGGGCGGTTTGAGCGAACTGCTCGGCGAGCTGGGTGTTGAAGGAACCTGTCCGGTCTGAGCCGGAGATGATAAGAATTTTTGCTGACATGGTGCTACCCTTTCACACGAAGCCCAAAGCATTTACCCTAGCTAACGTATTGTATCTGTCAAGTAAATCTTGGTGGCCTTGTTGCTGCTGCCCCTATACGTCTTGCTGCGGGACTACTCTTCGGTCAAGTCTACCCGGCAGCGCATCAGGGAAAAGTTCGAAAGGGAGTTTTTATGCTGGACAGGCAGAGATGCCCCTGGGCTCTCCAGAGCCAAATTGAGCGTGATTATCACGACAGGGTATGGGGCAGACCCCAACACAATGACAGGGCCCTCTTGGCCATGCTTAACCTGGAAGGGCAACAGGCAGGCCTCAGCTGGTATACCGTGCTTTCCAAAATAGAGTCACTCTACCGGGCCTATGCGGACTTTGACCCCGAAGTTTTAGTGACCTATGGGGACCAGCAGGTCGCTAGGCTCATGCAGACAGAGGGGATTATCAGGAATCAACTCAAAATAAGGTCAGTTCTGGCTAATGCACATGCTTATGTTGAGGTCTGCCATGAGTTTGGATCTTTTGATAATTACCTCTGGAGTTTTGTGAACTATCAGCCCATCATTAACTTCTGGAAGAGCTCAGAACAGGTACCGGCTCGAACCGACCTATCCGAGTCTATGAGTAAGGACCTCAAGGCTAGGGGTTTTAAGTTTGTGGGGCCCACAACTGTCTATGCCTTTATGCAGGCAACAGGTATGGTCAATGACCACCTGCTGACCTGCCCTATCAGGGAACAAACTTTAGGCACAAGAAAAGCCCCTGCTTCCTTGTTAAGAAACTGGGGCTAGCTGTCGGGATGACAGGATTTGAACCTGCGGCCTCGTCGTCCCGAACGACGCGCGCTACCAAGCTGCGCCACATCCCGATGTTGTTAGAACAACTGTTCAATCATAACTCCTGCCCCGGCCCACCGCAAACCGGTGTTCCGGGGCTAAGGCGGTATAGCGGCCTAGCGGGTGGCCTTTTCGAGCAGTTGAAGAATGTTCTGGTAGGTATGGCCGGTGGCCTCGGTCATGCCCTGCTCGCAGGTGCGGTTGGTGGAGGCGTAGGCCTCAAAGCTTCGGGAATTGACCTCAGCGGCTTCTGCAGCGGTGGCGCTGGCGGTCAGCTCGGGGTGGAGCATACCCCGGTCCCCAGCGTAGGCGCAGCAACCCCAGGCCTGGGGCACTACAGCATCGGGTGAAATAGCCTGCGCCACTTGCACAAACTTACTGGCAATGCCCAGATGGGTCACGGAACAGGTGGGGTGCAGAGCAAGCGAGGCAATGGGGCCAGTGACGGTGAGCGCGGTGAGCAGGCGGTCAGCGGCAAACTCCACCGAGTCAATGAAGGTCAGCTGGGAGTAATCGCGCCCAGATGCTCCGGGGCCTGACGCGGCAGCTTTTTCTTTCATGACCTGGAGGCCCTCGGTACAGGAGGAAGCATCACAGACAATAGGGAGGCGCCCACCCTGGCTGGCCGCCCAAAGAATGTCGAGAACACGGTCGGCCATGTGCTGGTAGCCGTCGGTGTACCCCTTTGACTTCCACGGGGTTCCACAGCACAGGGACTTGATGCCCTCGGGCACGGTGAACTCTACACCGGCCCGCTGGCAGAGAGTTGTGAAAGCTTCGGTAGCGCTGGGAGCCGGTGCGCCGGTGGAATCTACACCGCCAAACATGGCACCCACGCAGGCGGGGAAGAAGACAATCTCGGCGCGGGGATTGGGCTGGGGTGCGCGAGGCTTGCCGCCTGCGGGCAGGTCTTTCTTGTAGGAGGGGACCAGATCTGTGCCCAGGATTTTGCGCCCGATATCGGTGGCAGTTTTGGGCAGGGGGAAAGGCAGAGCCTTAGCGGTAGTCAGCGCGAGCCCGGCTGTTGAATCAACCGCCGCCCAGTTCTTGGCCGCCAGGTCCCACCCCTTAGCGGCAGCCTTGTTCTGCTGTTCGGAACGGAGTCTTCGCACCAGGTCGCCGGTATTGATCTGCACCGGGCAGCGGGTTAGGCACATACCATCTACCGCGCAGGTTTGCACACCGTGGTAGGTGTACTCGGTGGCAAGCTGGTCAGCCAAAGCGGTATTGCCCTCAGCCTGGGCTGCCTGAATTTCCCGGCGAATAACAATGCGCTGGCGTGGGGTCAGCGTCAGGTCCTTAGAGGGGCAGACCGGCTCGCAGTAGCCGCATTCGACACAGCGGTCCACTTCTTCTTCCACCGGTTCAGCGACCTTAAGGTTTTGGATGTAGCTGGCCGGGTCATCCGAGAGCACCACCCCGGGGTTAAAGACATGCTTGGGGTCAATCAGGGCTTTGAGCTCGCACATGATGCGGTAAAGCTCATCACCAAACTGGCGGCGCACGTAGGGGGCCATAATACGGCCGGTGCCATGCTCAGCTTTCAGGGAGCCGTCCGCATCGAGAATGAGCTGCACCATGTCCTCGGTGAAGGCCTCATAGCGTTTGAGCAGCTTGGCATCGCGGAACTGCTCGTTGAGCATGAAGTGGATATTGCCGTCCTTGGCGTGTCCGAATATGACGGAGTCTTGGTAGCCGTGGGCATCGAAGAGTTCTGAGAGGCTCTGGCAGGTAGTTCCCAGTTTTTCAACGGGCACCACGACGTCTTCGAGCAGGGCGTTTGTGCCGCTGGGTCGGGCGCCTGCCACCGTGGTGTAGAGGCCACGGCGGGCGGCCCAGAGCTTGTTGCGCTCGGCGGCATCGGAGGTCATACGCACCGGCAGGACAGTCGGTAAACCGGCCAGCATGGGGGCCGCCTGATCTTGCTGGTGGGTGATTTCCTCGGCGCTATTGCCCGAGAACTCAACCAGGAGAGTCGCATGATCAATGACCTCAATAGCGGCTAGAGATTCGGGGACCTGCCCGGTGCGCTGGGCTACCCGAATAGAGGTCGCATCCAGCAGCTCGGCGGTTGCTGTGCCAGCTTCAACGAGCTGGGGGATAGCCTTGGTGGCATCAATAAGATTGCTGAAGGTGAGTAGGCCGGTTGTGACGTGGGAAAGTACCGGCAGGGTGCGGTAGGTGGCTGAGGCGACGAAACCCAGGGTACCCTCAGAACCGATCATCAGGTGTTCCAGAATCTTGACGGGTAGTTCGTAGTCCACAAAAGAGTTGAGCCCGTAGCCCATGGTGTTCTTCATGGAGAACTGCTGCTGAATTTTTGCCACCGAAGCTGGGTTATCCAGAATCTGGCGGCGCAGGCGGGTCAGACCCTCGTGCAGGGCGGGCTCCTGGGCGGCCAGTTGGGCATCGGCATCGGGCTCTGCGGTATCAATGACAGTGCCCGAGGGCAAGATAAAGACCATAGAGTCCAGGGTCTTGTAGGTGTTGAATTCCGTGCCCGATGACATACCAGATGAGTTGTTGGCAACCACACCACCGATGGTGCAGGTGCTGATGGAGGCCGGGTCGGGGCCCAGCTTGCGGCCGTAGGGTGCGAGGGCGGTATTGACTGCCTGCACTGTGGCGCCCGGCTGAACCCGAACGCGCTGACCGCCGTCGAGTACCTCGATGCCGCGGAAATGGCGGCGGGTATCTATGAGCAGGCCCTCGGTACCGGCCTGACCCGAGAGAGAGGTGCCGCCAGAACGGAAGGTCAGTGGTAGGTTGTGCCGGTCAGCGGCCGCGAAAATCTTACCCATATCGGCGGCTGACTGCGGGCGGACTACCGCACCGGGCACCAGCAGGTAGTGGGAGGCATCGTGAGCCATAGCCAGCCGGTCGAGCGACGAATTGGAGAAGAAGTCGGAGTGGGTGATATCCCTTAGCTCAGCTGCGAAAGCGGCGATTGAATCTGTGGCAGATCGGGAGAGGGCTTGGCTTGCAGAAGCGACACTCATCGGTGATTTTCCTTGGCTGGGGCGGCGCAGACATTTGAAGAGCAGTGCTGGGCGCCGATGACCAGCCGTGCACATCCTCAATCTATCGGCCTGTGGTGTAGCCCGCAAACGATGGGTCTTGTCTGCTTGAAATAGAGCGGGGGTAAGAACTGCGCCAACAGTGCCTTGGGGCAGATAAGGGAAGGTTTCTCTTGCTTAACACAGCCTCAAAATCGCCTACTGGGTTGCGCTCTACTTAGGTTTCTTGGTCAATTCCTTGGTTCTGTTCCCAGGCTTCAACCATCCGAGCAAACCGCCCGCCGCAAGCTACCAGGGTGCTGGGGGAGCCGTCCTCAACCACCCGCCCGTCATCCATCACCAGGATCCGGTCGGCGGTGAGCACCGTGGAGAGCCGGTGGGCTATGACCAGGGAGGTGCGCCCCGCCAGCAGGGTACCAAGGCCGTGCTGAACCAGCCGCTCGGTGGGGATATCAAGGGAGGCTGTTGCCTCATCAAGAATGAGCACGGCGGGATCAGCCAGGAAGGCGCGGGCAAAGGAAATGAGCTGGCCTTGCCCGGCGGAGACACGACCACCGCGCTTGGCCAGGTGGGTGTTAAAACCCTGGGGTAGGGCGGTGATGAAATCGTAGGCCCCCACCCTACGGGCGGCCTCATGAACCTGCTCATCGGTGGCCTGCGGGTTGCCCAGCCGAATGTTATCGGCAACGGTGCCCTCAAACAGGTAGGCCTCCTGGGTCACCATCACAACCTCGCGGCGGAGCTGATGGTCGCTGAGCTCTCGCAGGTCTAGGCCGTCCAAGCGGATAGAGCCCTGGGTGACGTCGTAAAAGCGAGCTACCAGCTTTGCCAGGGTAGATTTCCCGGCGCCTGTCGCTCCTACCAGCGCAAGGTGCTGGCCCGCAGCTACCTCTAGGTTAAGTCGGTGGAGAGCAGGTCTGCCGGGTAAGTACTCAAATTCGGCCTCATCAAAGACCAAATACCCCTGGGCCGGCCTGCTTCTTTGAGCCGGGTGCTCGGGTTCGGCAACATCAGGTTCTTCCGCCAGAAAGCCGGACACCTTTTCAAGGGCAGAAACTGCCGACTGGAAGAGGTTGTAGAAATCAGAGAGCATAAAGATCGGTTCAAAGACCCGGTTGGCATAGATCACTAGAGCCAGGAGTGTGCCGGCCTGCATGGAGCCGCCCAAAATGGAGTAGCCACCAATCACCAGGACCGTGGCAACAAAGGTATTGCCCAGAGCCTGCAGGGTGGGCATGTAGATGCCGTGGAGCTTAACGGACTGCATAACCCGCATCCGGTACTCTTCGGCGGCCTGCCCATACTGTTCGCGGGCGGTCGCCTCTGCCCGGAAGGCTTTGACTGCGCGGATGCCGGTAAAGGTCTCCGAAAAACGGCCAATGATTCGCGCTGATGTCACACGCTGGGCCCGGTAGGCCAGAGTCGAATTGCGGCGGAACCAGAGGGTAAGTAGGGCAACCGGAAGGCCGATACAGGCCAGGGCCACACCGGCCCGCCAGTCCATCAGGCAGAGCGCTAGTACCGTGAACACAATACTGAGGAGCATGGAGGCAAGTTCCGAGAGCCCAGAATCCAAGAACTGCCGGAGCGTGTCGAGGTCACTGGTCAGGCGGGAGATAACTCGCCCGGAGGTGTAGGTTTCGTGAAAGCTCACCGAGAGTTTCTGCGAGTGCGCAAACATGCGTTGCCGCAGTTCAAAGAGCGCGTTCTGCGAGATTTTATAGGTCAGCAGAATGTTGGTGTAAAGGCAGATACCCGAGATAAGACCGGCTCCCGCGTAGAGCAGGACGACCCGGGTAGCTGGCCCCGGATCCCCACCCCTGAGCGGTTCTATGGTGGTGTTAATTGCCTGTGAGATGAGCCAGGGCATGACGGTGTTGAGCCCCATGGCGATGACCACCAGTATCAGGGTTAACAGCAGGTGGCCGCGCACGGGTCTTAGGATTTCTACCAGCAGGTTCAGAGAACGGCGGCGTACCAGGCCTGCTTCTTCTGCGCTGAGTTCTACCCGGTCTTCGCGGGGCGGTACAGGGTTCATGCCAGGCCCTCCTGTGCTGGGGCTTCGGGTGCCATGAGCTCCCGGTAGTCAGCTCGGGCCAGTAGCTCGGTGTGACTTCCTACTGCGGCAACCTGCCCGTCCTGGAGTAGCACTACCCGGTCGGCCAGCGCCACCGTTGAGGGCCGGTGCGCGGTGAGCAGGGTGGTAGTTTTGGTGAGCTCTTGTTTGAGCTGGTCAATGACGCGTTCTTCGGTGGTGACATCGAGTGCCGAGAGCGGATCATCGAGCAGGAGCACCGCTGGATTGGTCGCAATAGCGCGGGCAAGGGAGAGCCGCTGACGTTGACCGCCCGAAAGACTCATCCCCTCTTCACCGATCACCGTTTCTGCCCCCTCCGGCAGGTGGGCAACAAAATCTGCGGCAGCAACCTTAAGGGCATTCTCTAGCCGTCGGGTCAGTTCTGCCTCGGTGAGGCCCTGGTCTTGAACCCCCAGGAGGACGTTCTCACGGACGCTGGTGGAAAAGAGAACGGGTTCCTCAAAAGCGATAGCTACGGAGGAACGAAGCTCCGGCAGGGGGAGGGAAGCAATATCGTGACCGTCCAGGTAAAGGGCCCCGGAATTGGGTTGGTACAACCGCTGGACCAAGTGTAAGACGGTCGATTTACCGGAGCCGGTGGAACCGACCAGGGCAATAATCTCGCCGGGGCCAATATCCAGGCTGAAGCCCCTTAGGACCGGGCGCTCAGCCGGGCCGTAGCTAAAGTCCACCCGGTCAAACCTAAGGGCTGCGGCCTGAGTTGTTGAGGGGCTAAGGGGTGAGCCAGCCACAAGTTCCACCTCTTCACCGGGTGCACCGACCATGACAGCGCGGTGGCGGTCCATGGAAACCTTGGCAGCCAGGTACATGGAAAGCAACATACCGCTGCGCTCCACCTGCCCCGTCAGCATGGCTACCGTAGCAAAATACCCTGTTAGCCTACCAACACTCAATGAGCCTGCCGCGACAAGCTGAAGACCAACAATCAAAGCAAGCGCCAGTGATAGGCCGCTGGTCATAGCTGTTTGCATACGCATGGCTCCCGTAGCCCGACCGCGCCGGATTTCAAGGTCTTTGAGTTCTGCAGAGCTGGTCGCAAAGCCAGCTAAGGCATGATCGCCCCTTCCTAAGGCTTTGAGCACACGAATACCCTGCACAGATTCTTCAACAGAGGTTGCTAGGTCACCTGCCTTCTCCTGGGAAGCACGGGTGAGCTGGCGGAAAGTACGTACAAACCGCCAGATAAAGAAAACAGTAACTGGAAGACTGGCTAGGAAAATGAGGGCTAGCTGCCAGGAACCGGCAAACATATAGAGCGTTCCCACCAGTACCTGGATAGCGGTGGTGATGAGCTGAATCAGGCCGAAGGCCGTCCAGCGACGCACCGTGCCCAAATCGGACATGGTACGGGTCAGTAGCTGGCCCGATGGCCAGCGGTCGTGGAAAGTAACGGGTGAACGCAAGAGCCGGTCAAAGATTCTGACCCGCATGGTATTCTCCACCTCCGAAGCCGGCTCAACGACCAGCTGGCGGCGTAAGAGGAAAAGCCCCGACTGGAGCAGACCTAAGGCTAAGACTATGCCACCACCGACCCAGATAGCCTGTACGGTGGGCTGATCGGTGAGGAGCGAATCAACAATCCACCCCAAGACCTGCGGTATCGAGATTGCCACAATAGCACTGGTGATAGCCACCAGCAGACCGGCAAACCAGCGCCCCCGGATAGGGCCTGAGTAACGCCAGAGTGTAAGGTCGTGTTCGTTTGTGTCAACAAAAGGCGCTGGCTCAGGTGTGGGTAGAGGCTTAACCCGCAAGAGGCGCAATGACATGTTTACCTTTTCTTCCGGTCTGTGGGTGAGGAAGAGAACCGTTAGTGTGCGTGCTTAGGGAGTGGTCAAAGTGACCAGTACGGCCTCTGGCGGGCAGAAGAGCCGCACCTGGGCAAATCGGGAGGTACCCAGTCCGGCAGAAACCTGTACCGGAATATTACCTTGCAGGGAGACTCCCTTGGCGCGTTCCGGGGGCAGGTCGCAGTTAGAAACCAGTGCCCGGCCACCGGGTAGGCAGACCTGCCCGCCGTGGGTGTGTCCGGCAAAAATTGCTTGGGCGCCGTCCGCTACAAAACGATTGAGGGTACGCAGGTAAGGGGCGTGACAGATACCAAGGCGCAGGCTTGGTGCCGGTTGCCGCTCAAAGGCGGTGGGGGAGAACCCGGGGTGCCGGTCATAGTCCAGGTGAGGGTCATCGACCCCGGAGAACTCCAAGCGCAGACCCTTGAGAATGAGCGTGTCATAGCGGTTAATGAGCCCCAACCAGCCGCGAGCATCGAAAGCATCGTGCATGTCCTGGGTCGGTAGGGGTGCCCGGGTTTCTTGGCTGGCTTCGTCCCCGGTGTTCTTTTTCCACAGGTAGCGGGCCGGGTTCTTGGCGACCGGCGCGAAATAGCAGTTGGAGCCGGGAACGTAGACTCCGGGGAAGTCCAGGAGTGGGTCCAGCGCATCGAGCAGGGCGGGTAGCCCACTGATATGGGAGAGGTTATCCCCGGTATTAATAACCAGGTCCGGTTTCAGCTCGGCCAGCGAATGCATGAAATCCCGCTTAGGCCGCTGGCCGGGAATCATGTGCATATCCGAAATATGCAGAACCTTAAAGTCGGGGCTACCGGCGGGAAGTACCGGTAGAGTCTCGGTGCGAATCGTGAAGTTATTGAGCTCAATAAAGTGGGCATAAGCGGCCGTGGCGGCCCCAGCTAGAGCACCTGCGCCAAGAACCGCTGCTGCGGATCGTGCCAGAGTGCCAGCCGAAGCCGCCACATGAGCAGAATTCAGAGAATTCACATCATTCCTTACTGGTTGGTGCCAAGCACCTTAGCCGAAGGTGTAGTGAAAGCGTCAGTCTTGTAGTTCTTAGCTACAGCGCGCATATAGCGTTGCCACTGAGCACCGGCGTAGGTGGCGCCGTCCACGTAGCTAAGTCGCTGCCCGTTGATGGATAGGCCGTTGAGGGGGCGTGAGCCCTGATCGACGTTACCTACCCAGGAGGCGGTGGCAATGCCACGGGTGTAACCAATCATCCAGGTCTGGGTGGAGTCGTTGGTGGTACCGGTCTTAGCTGCAGAGGCACCGGCTAGCCCGATGCCGCGCTGGTAGCCGGAGCCACTGACTAGCACCTGTTCAAGGACGTAGTTAACGCCATTGGCAACGTCTTCATCGAGTACACGCTCACAGGTAGATTTATAGCCTTTGACCTCTTTGCCGTTCTTGGAGACCTTGGTGAGGGAGCGGGGCTCACAGTAGGTGCCACCGCTGGCAAAGGTAGCGTAGGCCGAAGCCATGGTGAGGGGCGTAGTACCCTTTTCCCAGCCACCTAGCATGTAGGAAGGGCGGGTGATCTCGTAGGGGGGGTTGCCGGCCCCGTCGGTGATGCGGAGCTTGGCCCGCAGGTCGTTAATGGCGCAGGCATCGGTGGTCGATACCATCTTGGCAGTGAAGGAGTTAATAGAGTTCTTAATGCCGTAGGCCACCGTGTTCCAGGTTCGTAGGCCCCCTTCTGCGTTGCTGAAGGAGAACCCCTCGGCATCCTCGGAAAGAATGTACCCGTTGGGCTGGCAGGAAGCCGGCCAGCGGAAGGACTTGGGGTAGTTCAGGGAGGTGCCGTCAATGGTGGCGTTAACGCCCTTACCGTCCTTGATCCACTGGGCAAGAAACACGGGTTTGAAGGTTGAACCGGGCTGGAAACCTGCAGTACCGCCGTGGGCAATATCAACGTTGAAGTTGTAGTAGTTGTCCTCGAAATTGGTTTCGACGGAGTCACCGTAGCCGGAGTTCTGCGCCATGGCAAGAATCTTTCCGCTACCGGGCTCTACAGAAACCAGAGCCGCTGATACCTTATCGGGGTTATTGGCCGAAGGCTGGGTAGCTTCTACCTGGGCCTTGGCTTCCTTCTGGGCCTTAACGTCAACGGTGGTAATAATCTTGTAACCGCCCCGGTAGAGGGCATTCTTACGGTCATCTTCGGTTGCGCCGTAGGTTTCATCATTCAAGAAATCCGTAACAGCGTAAATACAGAAATGGGCGAAATCTCCAGCCGTAGAACAGCCTGAGGGGGTGGTGTGAATATCGAGGTTGACGTCCTCGTTGAGCGCCTCAGAGTATTCATCCTCAGTGATTTTGCCGTCACGGAGCATGGTGCCCAGTACGATGTCCCGACGCTTTTTGGCAAGTTCGGGATTCTTATCGGGGCGGTACATGTTGGGAGAGACCACCATACCGGCAAGAATGGCTGACTGGGAGATATCCAGCTCAGAGGCCGAAATACCCCAGTAGTAGTAGGCGGCGGCTTCCACGCCGTAGTTAGAGCCACCCAGGTTAATGATGTTCAGGTACCCTTCAAGGATCTGGTCCTTGCTCAGGTTCTGTTCCATGGAAATGGCCAGCTTCATTTCCTTGATTTTGTCTAGGTAGTCCTTGTTGGCACCCAGAGTGCCCGCTTCTTCCCCAGACTGCTCGGCAGCATCAATCAGCAGGTTATTGACGTACTGCTGGGTCAGGGTAGATGCACCCTGGCGGTTACCGGGGTTAATCACGTTGTTAACTACAGCGCGTGCAATACCCAGGGGTGAGACAGCCCCGTGCTCGTAGAACTTACGGTCCTCTGAGGAAAGAATGGCATCTTTCATATGCTGTGAAATTTTATCCAGAGAAACCTCTGTGCGGTTCTGAGCATAGTAAGAAGCAAGTTCGGTCTTGCCATCGCTTGCGTAAATAACAGAGGGCTTCGAGAGCGGCCCGTTGCTCATGCTGACAGGCAGAGCCTTAAACCAGTTCATGGATGCGTTGATAGTTGCGCTCATCGCGGTAGTTGGTGGTATCAGAATCAGAGCAACTACGAAGCCGGAGATAATGCTCAGTGCAATAAACTGAATGAAATCGCCCGGAGTGCGGCGCCGTGTACGAACGTTCTTAGAGGAAGCCATTTAACCAGTTTATCGGCTCCCCGGCCAAAGCGCACCACAGGGCCGGGGGACTAGCCCGGAAAAGTCCCTCAAAATCTACCGGCTCGCCTCCGTGTGGAGCTCCCTTTTAGCACCCCACAAGACGCTGTCCCGGCTCCACTCTGTAGTGCACAGTAGGCGCACCGAAGGCTTTGGTTGTTTCAAAACCTACTCTTGAGGCCCGGCCTCTTCGTCTTTTAGGCTCGGGTGGTCTAGGCTTGGTGCTATGGAAAAATGGGAATACGCAACAGTGCCCCTGATGATTCACGCAACCAAGCAGATCCTCGATAACTGGGGTGAAGACGGCTGGGAGCTTGTGGCAGTTCTGCCCGGTGCCGCGCCCAGCGGTGCAACCCCGGCAGGGAACATGGTTGCCCCCACTCAGGGCAATCCGATCGCCTACTTTAAGCGCAAGAAGGCAACTAACTAAACATCGCACCAGAACCGGGTTCGGGCCATAAGGCCTGTAGCCCGGTTTTATGCCCCCCGGACACCCTGTGAGAAAGGGCTTACCGTGTCAAAGATTGAAGACCGCATTAAAGAGCTTGGTTTTGAGCTCCCCGAACTGGCAGCTCCCGTGGCCGCTTACGTTCCCGCTGTAACCAGTGGCAACTATGTTTACACATCGGGCCAGCTTCCCTTCGTGCAAGGCCAGCTTCCGGCTACTGGCAAGGTAGCCGATAAGGGTCAGGAAGGGTTCGTTGACCCTGAGACCGCCCAGAAACTTGCTAGCCTCTCTGCACTCAACGCTTTGGCCGCAGTGAAGTCTGTGATCGGTGACCTTGACCGCGTGACCCGGGTGGTGAAGGTCCTTGGTTTCGTCTCTTCTGACCCCTCTTTCACCGCTCAGCCTGCTGTCATCAATGGCGCTTCTCTGCTGCTAGGCGACATATTCGGTGATGCCGGTGTGCACGCCCGTTCAGCTGTCGGCGTGCCAGTACTCCCGCTCGATTCACCGGTTGAAGTCGAAATTATCGTGGAATATGCCTAGCCAGTCCATGTACACAGGTGCCCTTAAGCAGGTAGCTCCTGCCTCCGCCTCGCGCCCCTACTCCGCGGGAACTGGGGCCGTCCCGCGCGTGCCGGTAGTTAAAACCCACCCGATTCCTCCCAATCAGCAGGACTGCGCCCGCGCCTGGCTTGATCAGGGTGCCTGTGACCAAGCCCCGGCTAAACCTGCCGCCGCAGTGGTCTTTGTGCGAGATGGTGCCAACGGCGTGGAAACCTTTATGACCTACCGGGTTAAATCCCCCATGGGTAGGGTAGCTTTCCCCGGCGGTCTGGGGGTTCGTCAAGACTACGCTCCCCTAGGCTGGGTTGGGCCCGGTGGCGAATACTGGGCTAAGAGTTTTGCCCAGGAAGACCTGGGAGCTACAAGCGCTGTTGTAGTGACCGCTATCCGTGAACTTTTTGAAGAGACCGGTGTTCTGCTGGCCGGTGATAATGAGCTGTCCACTATCGAACTGACCAGCGGCCATGAATGCATGACTTCACGTCAGTCGGTAGCCCAGCAGGAGAAAATTTTCGCGGACTACCTTGAACGCAGAGGCCTAAAAATTAGGGCTGACCTGCTCAAACCTCTGGCCCGCTGGCAGTCCCCGGGTTTCTTTCACAAACGCTATGACGTGCACTATTTCACCTGCGCTGTCCCCGTTGGGCAGAGCCCCTCTCTCCTTGCTGGAAAGGGCATTTGGGGGCGCTGGGTGAGTGCTCGCGACCTGATCGCGGCTCCCTCAAGTACTGCCCTGGGTGATGAAATCGGTCAGCCGGACACCGTGGGGGTACCCTTCCAGGAGCTTGTTACCCCGGGCGTTATGTACCTGCTTGAACAGCTCGCGGGGGCTTCTGGTGCGGTGGCTTTTCTCTCAAAACGCCGCCAGGTTAGCCTCTATCTGCCCGAGGTTAAACGGGACGTCACAGGTACCTGCTACCTGTCAGTAGAGGAAAAGAAAGTTTAGTTTTTATGACTAGCTTTATTCAGGCAAAACAAGAGCAGAATGTGCTCTACTAAGAAGTCCCTGGCTTTTATCAAAGAACTTTAAAGCGGTGGGGTGTTTACTGTTCTGACTGTGTGCTTTATGGCCAGAAATTTTCTACACATAGGGCTATCTGCGGGTGTTCAGGTCGGGGGCGCATTTGAAGAAGTCTTTATAGTCCTTTGACTGTGCTAGGTCCCAGCTCTTGTTCTCCTCAAGAGCTAAGGCCTAGAAAGGAAAACCGGGTGAGACAGTAACTGTCTCACCCGGTTTTTATGTTTCTACCCCTCCTTGAGGGGAGCTTGCCTTAGCGTGAACGCTGGCGCAGGCGCTGAAGGTCAAGAATGACCACTGCGCGAGCTTCCAGACGGATCCAGCCACGGGAAACGAATTCAGCCAGAGCCTTGTTAACGGTCTCGCGGGAAGCACCAACCAGCTGAGCCAGCTCTTCCTGAGTCAGTTCGTGGGCAACCAGAACACCGTCGGTTGCGGGGCGACCAAAGCGGTCAGCCAGATCCAGCAGAGCCTTAGCAACGCGACCGGGAACATCGGAGAAGACCAGGTCAGCCAGGTTTTCGTTGGTGCGGCGCAGGCGGCGGGCCAGTGCCTGAAGAACCTGAGCGGAGATATTCGGTGACTTCTCCATAGCCTTACGCAGGGACTCATGCTTGACACCTGCCAGGCGAGTCTCGGAAACAGCGGTTGCGCTGGTAGAACGGGGTGAAGGGTCAAACAGGGCCATCTCACCGAAGATTTCTCCGGGACCCATGATAGCTACCAGGTTTTCACGACCGTCAGAGGCGGTGCGGCCCAGCTTCATCTTGCCTGAAATAACGAAGTAGAGCTGGTCCCCCTGATCGCCTTCGTAGAAGAGGGTGGCACCGCGGGAAAGGTCTACCTCGGTGATGTCTTCGGTGAGAGCAGCGAATGCTTCATCGTCGAGAGAAGCGAAGAGTGGCGCGCGGCGTAGTACTTCAATATCCATGGTTCTTTTGTTACTCCTAGGGGGATGATTGGTTAGTTTAAGCGCGAACCCTGTTCCTGAGGGCTACGGACTACCTAAGCATAGTCTTTGCCTAGTTCATCACACAGCACTTTTAACTGTGACTTATTCAACTACTTTAGAGCCTACATGATATTCGTGGCTTTGGACACCCATTAAGATTGCTGTTCCGAGCAGTACCAGAGTTTTTTTTAACCGTCCTTTCCCGCTATTTTCAGGTTGAGCCGGTAGGCTGTGAAACCCTTACGGGTAGCCGTGCAGATTACCTGGTTAAATACTTGAGTCTGCCTCCCTCTTTCTTAAGGAGATATATGACCATCCTTGACTGGGTAATTCTTGTCATTATCGGCATCTACTTTCTTGCCGGTTTACGCCAAGGACTTTTTGTTACTCTGGGGACCTTCGTCGGCTTTATCGCCGGTGCCCTAGCTGCCCTCTACGCAACCCCGTGGGCTATCAACCAGGTGAGTTCTCACTGGTATCTGTTAGTGGGGCTGGGCACTGCCTTAGGATGTTTGATTCTTGGCCAAACCCTTGGGATGACCGTAGGTAACCTGATTCGCCGCGCCAGCGATAAGACACCCCTGCGCGGTTTGGAGCGCCTTGCAGGTGGCCTGCTCAACATCTTTTTGAGCGCTCTGGTCATCGTTACCCTTGTTCTGGTGGTCCGACCGCTCGGTATTCCCACCGTTACCGCCCTGACCTCTGAATCTAAGGTGGTTAGCTGGCTGCTCCAGGTAACACCGCCTGCCGCCCAGGAAAAGGTGACAGAGATTAAGGGTCAGCTCGTCCAGGCCGCCGGCCTTCCTGAGGTATCGCATCTTCTCTACCCCGAGCAGGAAGCCCCCAGCGACCCGCTGGAAACAGATGCACTTGAAACTGCTAGCCAGTCGGTTGTGCAGGTGGTGGGTTCCGCAAACGCCTGCAACTACGTATCAGAAGGCTCAGGCTTTGCGGTGGACGGTGGGCTGGTGGTAACAAATGCCCACGTTGTTGCCGGTGTCAGTACCCCATCCCTACTGGGCCGTAACGGGCAGGCAGCTACCGGCCAGGTGGTTTACTTCGATGCAGAGCAGGATGTTGCTATTATCAGTGCCCCTGACTTGGCTCTTGCCCCCCTGCCTATCCAAGGTGCTGAGGTGGCCGCAGGAACCACCGTTGCCTTTATGGGTTACCCCGGCGGAGGGCCTTTTGCCAGCCGTTCA